>CANBDB010000095.1 GCA_947367285.1 uncultured Clostridia bacterium
ATGTAGACAAGCAATCAAAAAAATCGCAAAAATGGAGTTTCGATATGAAAGAAAAGTTGAAAAGCTTACGTGAAAAATATTTGCCGTACGACGAGGTATCACTTCGCCGTCTTGCGCTTGCGACGACTTTTATGTTCTCGTGGATTCTCGTTTGGGCGCTTGTTTTTAAGCTCGGTAACGAGGTTTTATTGGTAGGAAACTACACCAACCTTAAAGATATGACACTCGAGGAGAGAATATTGTGGGACCTCATTCCGTTCAACTATCGCGGCGAGGGTGAATACAAGCTCAAGCTTATTATGGACACCGTTCTCAACTGCTTCGTTTTCGCGCCCCTTGGCGTAACGTTTTGCTACATTTTCAAAAAGGTGAACGTTTGGAGAAATGCGGCAATTTGTCTTGCGTTTTCCATTGGCGTGGAACTTCTTCAGCTCGTTACAATTCTTGGTAACCCCGCGACCGAGGACCTTATCACAAATACAGTAGGTTGCTTTATCGGTTTTGGGCTCTACCACCTCATTTTCAAGCGAATTTCGATTAAAAACAGTGTGAGAACCCTCGCGGTTGTAAACACCTTGCTCGCGATTGCCGGCATTTTTGCGGTTGTCACCCTCGCAATGTCGGGCGAGACAATAATTGGAATAATTAGTAGAACGCTTTAATATACAAAAAAAGAACCTCGGGTGAGGTTCTTTTTTGTTGGAATTATTGCTTTAAATAATCTCAGCGAGGGCTTGGATTTCTTCCTTTGTTGTGGCAAACGAGGTAGCAAAGCGGACAACGGTTCTACCATCGGGAAGCTTTTCCCAGAAGCCGAAGCGACATTTTTCTCCTATTTTTGCCATTTGTTCATCATTCAATATGATAAACTGCTGATTCGTGGGCGAATCGAGGAAAAATTCATATCCGCGAAATGCGAAAAGCTTTTTGAGTTCCTCGGCGCGGTCGATAGCATTTTTACTTATATCAAAATAGAGATTATCTGTAAAAAGCGCTTCAAACTGAACGCCCGTGAGACGTCCTTTAGCAAGCATTGCGCCGTGCTGCTTTGTTTGGGAGAGGAAGCGCTCGGGTGCTTCTCCCTTTTTGAACACCACTGCCTCGCCACAAAGCGCACCAATTTTTGTGCCGCCAATATAGAAAACGTCGCAAAGCCTTGCTATATCGGGCAAGGAGAGATCGCTCTCGCGGCTCATGAGTCCGTAGCCGAGACGCGCGCCATCAAGAAAGAGCTTCATTCCGTACTCGTCGCAAAGCGCACGAAGGGAAGTGAGCTCCTCCTTTGAGTAAAGAGTGCCGTACTCGGTGGGGTGGGATATATATATCATTTTAGGAACGACCATCATTGCGTTATTTTCGTCGCTCCAAAAGTTTTTGAGGTAATCCTCAACGATTTTTGCTTTAAGTTTTCCGATTTCGGCTTCAAGCTCGATAACCTTATGTCCGGTGTACTCAATCGCGCCGACCTCGTGGAGCGCGATATGTCCCGTTTTTGCGGAAATTACACCCTCAAAGCTCTTCAACATTGTTGAAATTACAACTTGATTTGCCTGCGTGCCGCCCGTGAGGAAATAGACCTCGGAGTCGGGGGAATTGCACGCTTTTTTTATTAGATTTTTAGCATTTTGGGTATGAATATCGTTGCCGTAGCCCGACATTACCTCGTTATTCGTTTTGATAAGTGCCTCAAGCACCTTTTCGTGCGCGCCAAGTATGTAATCGCTTTCAAAGGAGAGCATAATTTTACCTCTTTTTCGTTTTTTTACATTTTAGCACATCCGCACGGCATTGTCAATCAAAAAAAGTTTTTGGAGCTTTTACTGTTTCATTTTTTCGTAAAGCTTTTCGAGGGCGCTTTTTTCAAGACGGCTGACGTATGAACGCGAAATCCCGAGCTTCTCCGCTATTTCCTTTTGTGTCAGGGGTTTTCGCACACCTAAAACTCCGTACCGCATGGCGATAATTTGTCTCTCTCGCTCATCAAGGGAATTTTTCACAAATCGCAGGGCTCGCTCAATCAAAATTTTGCGGTCAAACTCCTCGCCCAAGTCCTCATTAGTACTGATGACGTCCATGTACGTTAGCGGATTTCCGTCGCGGTCAACGTCGATGGTTTCTCCGAGTGAGACCTCGTTTGCGCGCTTCTTTTTCGAGCGAAAGTTCATCAAAATTTCATTTTGTATGCACCTTGAGGCGTAACTTGAAAAGCGCGTGCCTGCATCTTCCTTGAAGGTATCTACCGCCTTGACAAGTCCTATCGTTCCTATTGAGGTGAGATCCTCGTGGTCAGGGGACGTGCCGTAATATTTTCGCACGATATGGGAAACGAGGCGCAAATTGTGCAAAATCAGTTTATCACGCGCAGCATCGTCGCCCGCGTGGAAACGCTCGAAATATTTATTTTCCTCTTCCGCGGTGAGTGGGGGTGGAAATTTGTTGGGTGTAGAAACACCCAAAATAAAGTGATAAACATGAAGAATTATTGAGAAAATCAGACTCAGCATAAAGTACCTCCGTCGCCTTTTTTGAGTAAAGGCGGTGTTTAATTTTATGCTGATTTTGCAAAATTTTGCTTGTACGGAGATTTTTATGTTATTTTTGGGGGATTTTTTATTATCCCCCCTAAAATTCTTCCCATCCAACTTCTTATTGACATTTACAATTGCTTATGATATTATTAATATAGAAAAATATGCTAATTTAGAGGTGGAAAGTATGGAAAAGGCGATTGGCGAGATCGGCACGGCGGCGCTCGCGTATCTCGGGGACAGTGTAATTGAAATTTGCGTCCGCGAGACACTTGTTAAAATGGGCGTTTCCAGCGCTAAAAATCTTAACAGTGCGGCTCTTCGCTTTGTGCGCGCTGAAGCTCAAGCCGAGGCGGTAATGAAAATTTTGCCAATTCTCTCGGATGAGGAAAACGCGGCATACCGCAGGGGACGAAACATTGGTCACACCAATGTTCCCAAGTCCGCAACTGTCGGTCAGTACCGCATGGCTACGGGACTTGAAGCGCTTTTTGGCTATCTTCACCTCAAGGGCGAGGGTGGGAGAATTAAGGAACTTTTCGCTCTTGCATTTGCAGACCAAATTAACGAGTTTACTAACAAGGAGAATTAAAAATGAGCAATCCAAAAATTAAAATTATAGTTGATGGCTTCGGTGAGATGTGTGCGGAGCTCTACCCTGACGTAGCACCAATCACAGTTGAAAATTTCATGGGGCTTGTTCGCTCAAATTTCTTTGACGGACTTATTTTCCACCGTGTTATTCCCGGATTTATGATTCAGGGCGGCGGCTTTGACACAAGCTTTGAGCAAAAGGAAGCAAAATCTATCAAGGGCGAATTCCGTGCAAACGGCGTCAAGAACGATCTCAAGCACGAAAAGGGTGTTCTCTCCATGGCGAGAACCTCGGCTCCCAACTCCGCGTCGAGCCAATTCTTCATCATGCACGCGCGCTCACCCCATCTTGACGGACATTACGCAGCATTCGGCAAGGTTTACGAGGGACTTGAGGTTATCGACAAAATTGCGACGGTTCCCACAACCACAAGAATGTACTACTACGAGAACTGCCCTCGCAAGGACGTTGTAATCAAGACCATTGAGGAAATTAAAGAGTAATGGCTAAGGTAACTTGGCGCGGCGGAGCGCTCATCTCTCCGCTTCCCCCAACAATGGTAAGCTGTGGCGATATGGAGAACTCCAACATCATCACGATAGGTTGGACGGGTATTACGAATACAATTCCACCGAAAACTTATATTTCGGTGCGTCCTAGCCGTCATTCACACGCGATAATTAAGGAAAAGGGTGAATTTATTATTAATCTCACCCCCTCAAATCTCGTTAAAGAAGCGGACTACTGCGGAATCTACACGGGCAAAAAGGTAGATAAGTTTGCAAAATGCAAGCTCACAAAGGTGAAGGGAACAGAGGTCGACTGCCCAATGATTGAGGAGTGCCCCCTCTCCATTGAATGTAGAGTTACGGATATAATCTCCCTCGGCTCGCACGATATGTTCATGGCGGATATTTTGTGCGTTCACGTTGACGAGTCCCTTATCGACAAGGAAGGAAAACTTCATCTCGACAAGGCTCATCTCACGGCCTATGCTCACGGTGAGTACTTTGAGCTTGGAAAGAAGATCGGAAGCTTCGGATTTTCCACCAAAAAGAAGAAAAAACACAAAAAAACAACAACTCAGAAGGAAAAGACACAAAAATGAATGAGGTTTTACTTTGTAAATACGGAGAGATAGTTCTCAAGGGTGCAAATCGCTCTTACTTTGAGGACGTTCTTTGCAAGGAATTGAGGAAAAAAGCTAAAAAGTGCGGTGAATTTTCAGTTTCACGCGCTCAAAGCACTGTTTATATTGAGCCGCTTGACGAGTTTTGCGATATGGATGCGATGCTCGCCGAGGCGCAAAAGGTATTTGGAATCGTAGCGATCGCTCGCGCTTATGTTTGCGAAAAATCCCTTGAGGATATTTCTCGCGCGGCAAGAGAGCTTATCGCACCCGAGATCAGAGGATACAAGACCTTCAAGGTTGAGGCGAAGAGAAGCGACAAGCGCTTTCCGCTTGATTCAATGGATCTCTCCCGCGAGATCGGTGGAGTTTTGCTCTCCGCAAATCCGCGCGTCAAGGTTGACGTTAAGAATCCCGAGATAATCGTAAAGGTTGAAATCCGCGAGCGCGCGGCGTACATCTACGCAGGCTGGCACAAGGGTGCGGGCGGCATGCCCGTCGGCACTAACGGAAAGGGACTTTTGCTCCTCTCCGGTGGAATCGACTCCCCCGTGGCGGGATATATGATGGCTAAGCGCGGTGTTAAGCTTGAGGCGGTGCATTTCGAATCCTTCCCCTATACAAGCGAGCGCGCTCTCCAAAAGGTGCTCGACCTCGCGAAGATCGTTTCCGACTATTCGGGCGACATTTACGTTCACATAATTTCTCTTACACATATTCAGGAAGAGCTTGTTAAGCACTGCGAAGAGGATTATTTTACGCTCCTTCTCCGCAGATATATGATGGCTCTCTCAAACAAGGTTGCCGCTCGTTATGATTGCGGCGCGCTCATCACAGGTGAGAGCGTTGGTCAGGTAGCGAGCCAAACAATGCAGGCAATCGGTGTTACCGACGCGGTTGCTGAAATTCCCGTTTTCCGTCCCTGCATAGGCATGGACAAGGAAGAAATCGTGCAAATTTCAAGAAAGATTGGCGCGTTTGAAACGTCCATTCTTCCTTATGAGGACTGCTGCACGGTATTTACACCCAAGCACCCCAAGACCAAACCCACACTTGAAAAGGTAGTAGAGCAGGAGAACAAGCTTCCCTTCGACGAGCTTGTTGAGGAAGCATTTGCTACCATGAAGACGGTTAGAATCAGCCATGACTGTTAATGGAATAGAATTCAACATTGTAAAGCTTCTCGGCAAGGGGAAGGGCGGTTATTCGTATCTTGCCGAGCGCGATGGACAAAAATTCGTTCTAAAGCAGATACATCACGAGCCGTGCGATTATTACACCTTCGGGGACAAGCTCGCAAGCGAGCTTCGTGACTATGAAACCCTATCCCGAGTGGGAATCAATATGCCCAAGCTACTCGACGTGGATGTGGAAAACGAGAGAATTTTAAAGGAATTTATCGACGGCGAGACAATTATGTCTCTTGTGGAACGCGGAGTTGACTGCTCCGAGTATATCGATCAGGCAAGGAAAATGTGTGCTTTGCTCTATCCCGCGGGGCTCAACATTGACTACTATCCCACCAATTTTATTCCGCAGGACAACGTTCTATACTACATTGACTACGAGTGCAACGTGTACAGCGACGAGTGGAATTTTGAAAATTGGGGCATTAAATATTGGCAAAAATAATTTTTCTTTAGAAAATTCTTATAAATCTTCCGAAAGGAGACTTTAAAAAATGAACGAAAACAAATTTGATTCTCGCGCGCTTGCCCTTGCGGCAAT
>CANBDB010000096.1 GCA_947367285.1 uncultured Clostridia bacterium
TATGTAAATACCTTACGACAATTTAATCACCTAGAATATAGAAAAAAGACCTCTTTTTTACAGAGGTATTTAAATAATTATTTATTTTTCATTACCGCAAGAGCGCACCATCCGTTTTCATCAATTCTTTAAATAACTTTAAGTGCATAATCGTTGAGCTTCGAAATAACGTCATCAGCTCTCTCCTTGATAATTCCGGAGCAAAGAAGCACGCAATCATCCTTCATAAATCTTCCGATATCGGGAGTCATTCTGATGATGATATCGGCAACGATATTCGCGCAAATAAGATCATATTTGCCACCGTCAAGGTCAACGGACTTGAGAAGGTCGGAAACCTCGCAGGTGATATTCTCCTGACCGCTTTCCGCTATGTTTTCGTTAGCAACCTTAACCGCGATGGGGTCGATGTCGTACGCCTTACATTCCCCTGCACCAAGCTTGGAGGCAACAATCGCCAAAATGCCACTTCCGCAACCGACGTCGAGCATTCTAACGCCCTCTTTTGTGTATTTTTCAAGCAATTCTATAACGAGTCGGGTGGTCTCGTGAGAGCCCGTGCCAAAAGCCATTCCGGGATCCATTTTAATAACCACTTCGCCTTCTTTTGCTTCATACTCCTCCCACATGGGAACGATTACTGTTTTTTGACCAATGTGAAGGGTCGTATAATACTTTTTCCAAGAATTCGCCCAGTCCTCTTCGTTGACACCAACTATTTCTATCTTGGGTTCAACACCGTCGGATTCAAGGCGCTCACGGATGAAAGAAATTGCCATATTGTAATTCTGATCCGCAGGCAAGAAAAGAGAAACGGAGCCAATAGTTTTATCTGCATTGAGAATACTCTCGTCAATGAGGTCGCCGTAACAGGTTTTGAGGTCAATATCGGAATAATCCTCAACCATAAGGTTGTTGTCAAGCACACTCATAACCGCTACCGCAGTATCGAGATGCTGGAGCTTAACCGTAACCTTTATTTGTGTCCAATCTTTAATTTCCGTAGTTTCACCGCAGATGTAATCGGGATCCATCATAAAATTACCCTCTCTTATTTTTTGTCAAATATATTTTTAAAAAAGCTTGTTCTCTTCTTGTAGTTGTTCTCTCCGCAGGAGTCAGCAAATGCGCGCATATGTTCCTTTTGCTTTCCGGAAAGCCCCTTGGGAATTTCCACAACCGTTGTGAAAATCAAATCTCCCTTGCGATTGGGATAGTTGAGGTACTGAATTCCCTTTCCTCGCAACGTAAATTGAGTTCCGGGTTGAGTTCCCTCGGGAATATCGTATTTAACCTCTCCGTCAAGTGTTGGAACGTCGATTTCCGCGCCGAGAGTTGCCTCGGCAACGGTTACGGGAACGTCGCAATATACGTTGTAGCCCTCGCGACGGAAAATCTTATGTGGCTTGATGCTTACCTGAATGATAAGGTCGCCTGCAGGGCCACCGTTTCTACCCTCCGAGCCCTGACCGCGAAGAGCAATTCTCTCGCCGTCATTAATACCTGCAGGAATGTCCACCGCGAGCTTTTTAGTGATGCGAACATAGCCCGTTCCGCGACAGTTCGAGCAGGGATTTTTGATAATCTTACCCGTTCCGCGACAAGCGTCACAAGTAACTGTCGTTTGGAACTGCATACCGCCCATTCTTTGCATCACGCGCTTTTGTCCCGTTCCGCGACAAGAGGAGCAGGTCTCCGCTTGTGTGCCCTTCTCCGCGCCAGAGCCGTGACACTCATCACATTTTTGAATTCGATTGTATGATATGTCCTTTTTTACGCCAAAAGCCGCCTCTTCAAAGGTAAGTGTTACGCGAATACCGATATCCTCACCGCGCTGGGGAGCATTTCTTCTGTTAGAAGAACCGCCGCCAAAATCACCAAATCCTCCACCGAAAAAGCTGCTGAAAATATCGCCAAAACCACCAAAGTCGCCAAAATCACCGTAGCCGCCGTAGCCACCCGCGCCCTGATCAAAAGCCGCATGACCAAATTGGTCATATTTCGCCTTCTTGTCGGGGTCGGAGAGAACGCTATATGCTTCGTTGACCTCTTTGAACTTTTGCTCCGCCTCGGCATTGCCGGGATTCATATCGGGGTGATATTTCTTGGCTAAATTTCTATATGCCTTTTTAATCGAGCCCTCGTCCGCGCCCTTATCGACTCCGAGGACCTCGTAATAATCTCTTTTGTCTGCCATTTTAATCTCTCTTTAATAAACGGACATAGGAAAGGACGAAAATCCGCCCTTTCCCTGCCTTAAATTAGTGAATTACTGATTTGTTTTATCCTCAAAGCCTGCATCGTAATAAGTTCCGTTGTCAGCGCCGCCCTGTGCACCGCCAAAGTCAGCACCGGGATTACCCTCTGCCGCACCGCTCTGCTTATAGAGCTTCTCGGAAACTGCATAGAATGCCTGCTGAAGAGCTTCAGTGTCTCTCTTGATAGCCTCAGTATCGTTTGTCTTAACTGTTTCCTTAAGCTTTTCGATACCCGCCTTAACGTCAGCAAGATCGCTCTCGGGGAGCTTATCACCGATCTCAGTGAGTGTCTTTTCGCTCTGGAAGATGAGTGTGTCAGCGTGGTTCTTCACGTCAACAGCTTCCTTTTGCTTCTTATCCTCTTCAGCGAATCTCTCCGCATCGCGAACTGCTCTATCAATATCTTCCTGGCTCATATTTGTGGAAGATGTGATTGTGATATGTGTTTCCTTGCCTGTTCCCTTGTCGCAAGCAGTTACGTTTACGATACCGTTTGCGTCGATATCGAAGGTAACCTCGATCTGAGGAACTCCACGGGGAGCAGCAGGAATACCGTCAAGGTGGAATCTACCGAGTGTTGTATTGCCGGAAGCCATTTCGCGCTCACCCTGAAGAACGTGAATCTCAACGGATGTCTGTCCGTCAGCTGCTGTGGAGTAGATTTGGCTCTTCTTTACGGGAATTGTAGTGTTTCTGTCAATAATTCTATTGAATACACCACCGAGTGTCTCGATACCGAGAGAAAGAGGCGTTACGTCAAGAAGGAGAAGATCCTTAACCTCGCCGCCAAGAACACCTGCCTGAATAGCAGCACCTAGTGCTACGCACTCGTCGGGGTTAATACCCTTGAAGGGCTCTTTTCCAATAAGCTTCTTAACTGCTTCCTGAACTGCGGGGATTCTTGTAGAACCACCAACAAGGAGAACCTTGTCAATTTGGTTTACGGAAAGACCTGCATCAGCAAGTGCCTTCTTTGTGGGGACGATTGTTCTATCTACAAGGTCGCTTGTAATTCTATCGAATTCAGCTCTTGTAAGAGTTGCATCAAAGTGAAGAGGGCCTGCAGCAGTTGCTGTGATGAAAGGAAGATTGATATTTGTGCTTGTCATACCGGAAAGCTCGATCTTTGCCTTTTCAGCCGCCTCCTTAAGACGCTGCATTACCATCTTGTCGTTTCTGAGGTCAACACCGTTTTCAGCCTGGAACTTTCTTACCATCCAGTCGATAAGGCGAGCATCAAAGTCATCACCACCGAGCATTGTGTCTCCGTTTGTTGCAAGAACCTCGAAAACACCGTCGGAAATTTCAAGAAGAGATACGTCGAATGTACCGCCACCAAGGTCGAATACCATTACCTTTTGGTCTTTTTCCTTGTCGATACCGTATGCAAGAGCCGCTGCTGTGGGCTCGTTGATGATTCTCTTAACCTCAAGACCTGCAATCTTACCTGCGTCCTTAGTTGCCTGACGTTGTGCGTCGGAGAAGTATGCAGGAACTGTGATAACCGCCTCTGTTACGGGCGCGCCAAGGTATGCCTCGGCATCCGCCTTGAGCTTTTGAAGAGTCATAGCGGAGATTTCCTGAGGAGTGTATTCCTTGCCGTCAATATTTACCTTATAATCGCTACCCATATGGCGTTTAATACTCATAACTGTCTTGTCGGGGTTGGTGATTGCCTGACGCTTTGCCACCTGACCAACAATTCTCTCACCTGTTTTTGTAAATGCTACAACGGAAGGTGTGGTTCTTGCTCCCTCGGGATTGGGGATAACAACGGGCTCGCCGCCCTCAAATACTGCCACACAAGAGTTCGTTGTACCTAAGTCAATACCAATAATTTTTCCCATAATAATTTTTCCTCCATTAATATAATAAATAAATTTTAACTAAATTAGTTCGCAACCTTAACCATTGCGTATCTTATGACCTTATCGCCACAAATATAACCCTTTTGGAGAACCTCCACAACCTCGCTCTCGCCAAAGCTTTCGTCATCTACGTGCATAACCGCGTAGTGAACGCTCGGGTCAAAGGTTTTTCCAAGAGCTTCAATTTCCTTAACGTCCATCTTTGCAAAATTTTCGTTAAAGCTCTTGAGAATGAGATTCATTCCTTCAAGAATTTTGTCCGCCTCGGTAAAGGCGCATGCTCTCTCCATATTATCGAGAATGGGGAGAATGTTTTTTACAGTGTCACTTTTTGCATCAAAGTAGGTCGCTTCCTTTTCCTTCGCACTTCTGCGGCGGAAATTGTCATATTCAGCATAAAGACGAAGATACTTGTCATTAAGCTCGGCTATTTCCTTCTCTTTTGCAAGAACGGTTTCTTTGAGTTCGGCTATTTCCACGTCGCTCTTTTTAGACTTTTTCTTATCTTTTTTATTGCTTTCTTCCGTTGTCACGGTTTCTTCAACTGTTTCGGGATTTTTAATCTCTTCCTGCACTTGCTTCTCCTCCGTTTTCTGTTAATAATCTCTTATCTTCAATAAGGTCGACAATGTTTTCACTAAGCTCATTGAGCGTAGCAAGCACTCGCGCGTAGTCCATTCTGCGAGGCCCCACAACGCCGATAGCACCAATGGTCTTGCCGTCCTTTTTAATTTGCTTAAATACAATCGCTGAATCCTTCATTACGTTAACACTGTTCTCCGAGCCGATAAGCACGTTGATATCCTTATCGTTTCCGCCGGATACAAGATCAAGGATCTCATTCTTCTCTTCAAACGTATTTATAATCTCACCGAATTTATTCACGTCGGAATACTCGGGATACTGCAAAAGATGATTGAGTCCGCTATAGTGAAGCTCACCGCCATCAAGCTCGCTCATTGTTTCATAGATTGCCTTGATGGTAGCATTTACGAGCATTGGATCGGCTCCCATAGCTCTCTCGAGGTTAATAACCGACGTTAGAGTGATCTCATCTGCACAAAGTCCTGTGAGATAGGTATTTAGAGCCGTGCTGAGTCTTGGCAAGGAAAATTCGTCAATATCAAATCCAAGCTTTACCTTTTTGGTCTTGATAGCACCGGTTGAAAGTATCATTACGATAGCAAATTGACGAGAATCAATGCCAACTATCTCATACTTTAAAACTTTAACGAGGGATTGCTTGGGCTTTATCGCAATTCCCGTGTATTTTGTGATATTTGAAGCCACCTTTGATGCAACCTCAAGAATCTTGTCAAGCTCGCTCATCTTGACCTTGAGCAAGGAATTGATCTCGTCGATCTCCTTGTTGGTCATCGCGTAGTGCTGAAGCAGTGAATCTACGTAAAAACGGTAACCAAGCTCGCTTGGTACTCTGCCCGCGGATGTGTGGGGTTGTTCAAGATATCCCATTTCCTCAAGCTCCGCCATCTCGTTTCGGATTGTAGCCGAGCTGCAGGAGAGCAAATTGCTCTGCACGAGGTATTTGGAGCCGACGGGCTCACCCGCGGCAATGTGCGCTTCAACTACCGCTTTGAGTATTTGTTTTTTTCTCTGACTAAGCTCTCTGTCAAATGCGCTCATTTTCGTTTTCCTCTTTCTCGTTTTTTTAGCACTCGTTTTATCTGAGTGCCAATTACAGTATTAATTTACCACCTTTTTTCCCTCTTGTCAAGAGTTTTTGAAAAAATATTTCTCAATTTTTCTTGATTTTTTAGCACTCCACCCTCTCAAAAC
>CANBDB010000097.1 GCA_947367285.1 uncultured Clostridia bacterium
TTTGGGGTCATAGGGGGATTTTTCAAAATCCCCCTAGATTCCCAAGCAATCTAACTTCTCGATAAACCCCAATTTATAAAACTATCCCCTCTCAAATGAGAGGGGATTTGATATTATTTTATTGCTTCCTCAAAAGCCTTATAGAGTCTATCGCTCATAGCCTTGACCTTGTCAACGTTAACCTTGAGAACCTGACGGTCGTAGGTGAGGAGTCCGTTTGTTTCGTCCTCAACGTCGCTCACCTGGGTATATACAAGTCCGCAAAGTCCTTGTGACTTAATATGAGGGATAACTTGCTCGTCATAGAGCGCGATAAATGCGTTTTCAAACTCTTCAATACTCTTGAAATCCTTATAACTGTAAGTATTATCGAGGTTGAAGGAGTTCTCCATTACCTTCCAACAATAGCCGCCAAACTCGGAGAGGATGAGGGGTCTTCCCTGTCTCGCTTTGAGCTTGAGCGCTCTCATATAGATGTGCTCGGAGTGAACGTCGCTGTGCTTTTCCCAGAACCAACCCGACGTTGCATCATAAACGCGAGAGGGGTCATATGCCTTGAGCTCGAGATAGTTTCTATCCGCCTCAAACTGTCCCCAGCCTTCGTTGAATATTGTATAATAGATTACTGAGGGGTGGTTGTACAGAAGATCGATGGTTGCTCTCGCTTCGCGCGCAAACATTTCACTTCTTTCCTTAGTTGCTCCGCGATCAAACCATCTCTTAATTCCAACATTGGGCAAAATGGTATCCACGAAATAATGATACGTTCCGCTATTAACCATATCCTGGAATACGAGCATACCGTATTTATCACAATAGTAGTAGAAGCATTCAGGTTCAATTTTAATGTGCTTACGGAGCATATTTAATCCGAGCTCCTTCATAGTGAGAATATCGTATTCATAGCCCTTGGGTGTTGCGGGGAGATAAATTCCGTCGCTGTAATAACCCTGATCAAGAAGTCCGTGGCACAAAATGGGCTTACCGTTAAGGCAAATAAAGGATTTTCCGTTTCTTTCTTCAATTGAAACAGTACGGAGTGCAAAGTAGGACTCGATCTTATCCTCGCCAAATGTGAGTGTGAAATCGTACAAATGAGGATTATCGGGTGTCCAATTGATAGGATTTTCAACCTCAATATCAATGGAACTGCCGTCAAATCTATACTCCTTACCATCAAGAGCGAGAAGTTTTTCTCCCTCGGGCGCATCAACGTCAATATGAACGGAATTAAGAGAGGGAGTAACTCTTATACCCTTAATATACTCACGGGGTACGCTCTCACACCAAACCGTTTGCCAGATACCCGTAAGAGGTGTATACCACATTCCGCCACGGTCACGTCTTTGCTTGCCGTAGGAAAGCTCCGTGTCAAGCTCGTCAATAACTTCAACCTCAATTACGTTCTTTCCTTCAACGATATAATCGGTTATATCAAAGCTGAAGGGCAAATAGCCGCCAATATGTCCGCCCACAAATTTTTCGTTGACAAAGACTCTACAAATCTGGTCAACTGCTCCAAAGTGCAAGATAACTCTACCACGGTTGAAATCGGAAGCAAATTCAACCTCTTTTTTATATAGGTACAACTCGCCGTCCCTTTTCTCGCGGTTGATACCCGAAAGACGTGTTTCGGGAGTAAAGGGCACGTTGATATTGCCTATGAATTCAGTTTTATTATCGTAGCGCGAGGAAAGCTCCCACTCACCGTTGAGGCAGAGATATGACTCTCTCTTAAAACCGGGACGAGGATACTCGTTCCAAGAAGAAGTTGTATCGCCCTCAAAGGGAGTTATAAGATTTTTATTTAACTGAAAAACTTTTTTAGCCATTTTCTTACCTCTTAAACATTTTCCGCTTTTTTGTTAAGCGGCTTTTTGCAAGCAAGAATTATCACAATTGCAACAACCTCGGCAACAAGTGCACCAAGGAAAATATTTTCATTGGGAATAAACGATGTTGTTCCGTCAGCATTTGTTATCATATCCGCGTTGCGCAAAATCCAAGAACCGATCTTTGGTCCAATAACACCGGGAACAAGAACCTGTGAGAAGATACGAACACCCTGGAACATGCCGGATTTTCCCACGGGGGTGAGGTCACGAATCTTTGCACCAAACACCGCCATACCGGAAAGGTATCCGCTCATCATAAGAAGAGATCCAACAAACACGAGTGCTGTATTCTTGAAGAAGAAAAGAAAGATATATCCGAGTGCAAGCCACAAAAGTGACATAGCAGAGGAGAAATTAAAGCCCTTCTTATCGTAAACCTTACCCCAGAACGCAGTTACTACGGATGCAACCACGATGGCAGGAGCCATTATGAGCACGTAATCAGCCATAGCGAGGGATTTCTCATAATAAAGAATGAGGTAGGGCATGAAAATTTGAATTGAGATGTTAAACACGATAAAGCAAGCGAGGTATATGTAAAGAGACACGTTTTGCTTTATTGTTGAAGGCAAAAATCCGTGTACGATATTGCGCATATAACTTGTCTCACTGGGTGTGAGCTCGGGATCTTCAATGATAAAGAAGCCAATAACACCGATTGCAAGAACAGCAGTACCGATAATGGTGAAAACTGTGGGCCAGTATGCAGGGTTGCCTTCCTTGGGAATGAACATAAATCCACCGAATACCACGAGAATTGCAACAAGGGGCATCATAGCATTAATACCCTCGGCAGAGCCACGGTTTGTATCATCGGTTGAGTCAGTAAGCCACGCATTGAATGCCGCATCATTTGCCGAAGAACCAAAGAACGTCATAAGACAGTCAAGGATAATTACAAGAGAAACACCAACTGTTGCCACACTCATTGTAGCGGGAACGATGGGCTCGAGAATATCGGTACGAATAAGACCGAAGCCGAGAATGGAAATACCCCAAAGAACGTATCCACCGCACATAAAGAGCTTTCTCTTACCAATTTTGTCGGAAAGCGCTCCGATAAATATGGTGGTAAGCGTTGCCGCTATAGCACTTGCCGCAACCATTGTAGATATATCGTCCGCACTAGCATGGAACATATCATAAATGAACACGTTGAGATACATATTCTCAATTACCCAGGCAACCTGTCCAACAAGACTGAAAATAGTCAATGCGAGCCAAAATTTAGGACTCAATTTAGTTTTCATAAACCCTCCAAAGAATAATAATAGTTTACCACTTAATTCTACCACAGCATTTCCCCCTTGTCAACTTGAAATATTTAGCTTTCCCTTGACAACTATAATTATTTGTGATATATTGAAATTGAACCAAATTAAAACACACAAAGGAGACTACCATGAAAACTTTTGTAAAGATATGTGCGCTTTCCCTTTGCTTGATTTTGTGTTTTACCTCTTGCTCACTTATTGACAGAGCAAAAGAAGAGGCGCAAAAGCTCAAGGAAGAAGTTATCCGAGTTAAGGATTTCTCGGGTGATTTTGTAGAGCTCGTTCAAGAACCCACCGTTGAGAGAGCTGAGGACCTCGTTCATCCCTCATCAAGTCTTACTCCCGAAGCAGTTGTTGATAAAATCAAAAACAACGAAACAATCAAAAATCTTGAGCTTTCCGAGGACACTCAGGTAGAGCTTGGCGAGATTTCAGGGCTCACACTTCTCACTAACGATGCTACACTTGGCGGCAACGTATACGGCGTTGATATGACCGTCATCGTTGACGGCACACCCATCACTATAAACCTCAAGGTGCTCAGCACCGAGGAAGGCATGGGCGTATACGATTTCGACCTTCAATAAAAAAATAGACCACTCGACGGCGAGTGGTCTTTTCTTATTTTTTGATTTATCTGTACAAATATTCAAAGCTCTGAGGCAAAACAAGTCTCCATGATTCCTCGTTATGAGGCTTCCCTGCGTCATAGGTTTCAAAAATTCTATCCTCGGGATATCCGTATTTTGAGAGAACGCTCTTCATCTTTTTGGAAGAAGGAATAAGTTGAGTTTCAAGAAGGTCTCCTTTGCCACAGTAAATGTGGATCTTGGGAAGCTTTTTGCAGCTTGCAAAATTCTTTTTCTTAAACCAATTTTTAAATGCGCTCATTTCATAAAGTCCGTATGCAGGTGAGTACGAGAGAACGTAGCTGTAAAATTCTTCGTTGCGAAGTCCACAGTAGAATGCCGCAATACCGCCCATGGACGATCCGCCAATTCCGATATTTTCTTCGCTCACGCAGTATTTTTTCTTGATAAATGAATGTAGAGTGCTTTGCATAAAATCCGCAAGACCGTCAAGGTATCCCTTTGAAAAATCATCCTCAGGAATGGCAGTTGCAAGAAGTGAAAGTTCACCAAACTCGTCCGGATTCATAAAGAGCTCGTTGCTGCGATACTTGTCCGCATTATCAATGCCGACAACGATTATATTTTTACCGTATTGAGCGTGGATCTGTGCAAGAACAGTATCTAGCTGCCAAGAACCGTAGGGATCGCCGTTTTCGGTGTAATTCCCCGCTCCGCAAAAGAGATTTTGTGCATCGAAAAAGTACAAAATATCGTGGGGAGTATTGCCGTCATAGGTCGCTGGCACAAAAACGCTTATTTTCTTGCTCTTATCATCACGATAGGAGAGATTTGTCTCGTCCTCGAGAACATAATTGTCCACCCTTCCCGTTTCGGCTATCTCCTCAGAGAAGAGATAAGTGAGCGATCTATTCATATTTTCGTTGTGTTTATATTCAACACCGATCGAGAGGGCACCGGGGTAAATTTTGCTCGTCTTTTTGCCAAGACCTCCCTCAAAATAGAGGTGGTCAAATATTTCGTTGTCAAAGTCGAGAACATAATCACCGTTTTCACAGCGCTCGTCAAGACGTATTTTTTGCTTATTTTTTTCATTTTTGTCAAAAAGAACCGCAAAAACGGTCTTCCAACCCATTGAGTTTCTAAAATATATCTTTTTCATAATAAGTCCTCCGACCTTTTTTATTATTGTAACACAATTTTTAAGCCTTGACAAGACGAAATCAGAAAGCAGAAAAAAATCTTTATTTTTTTCAAAAAAAGTATTGACAAAGCGAATTCCGTATGATAGAATATACAAGTCGCAGATGTGCGGTAAATGGCGGGATAGCTCAGTTGGCTAGAGCAATCGGTTCATACCCGATAGGTCATGGGTTCAAGTCCAATTCCCGCTACCATTCGGCCCGTTGGTCAAGCGGTTAAGACACGGCCCTTTCACGGCTGTAACATGGGTTCGATTCCCGTACGGGTCACCAAATAAGAAAAGGAGTGCAAAAGCACTCCTTTTCTTATTTGCCGATGCATACGCATCGGTCGAACCAATCACCGCGCCTGAGCGGGATCGGGTTCGCAAATTTGGTGGAAGGACGTTCCGTGCTCGCACGAGAACTCCTCGACAAATTTAGCTCGCAAAGCGAGCCTTCCCGTATACTATCTTAAGACACCATAAAGGTGTCTTTCTTTTTTTGATTTCCCACGTATGAGGAATTTTATTCATCTTTTTGCGAAGCAAAAAATTATGGGCAATAATGCGTTAGCATTATTGGTTCTATTTCTCGCAACGCGAGAAATAGTATCTCGATTTCCGTACACAAAAGTGGTGCTTTTTTGTTGGCGCAGACAAATTTAGCTCGCAAAGCGAGCCTTCCCGTATACTATCTTAAGACACCTTAAAGGTGTCTTTCTTTTTTTGATTTCCCGCGCATGAGGAATTTAATTCATCTTTTTGCGCCACGCAATTGACATATCACTTCACCTATGATATAATATTAACAATGTACACCATTTGAATAAAAAAGGAGAAAATTCATGAAGGATAAAATTTCAATATTCTTAAAGAGCAAAGTTTTCAGGATTATGATCATAATCTTATCAATAATTCTTGTTCTCAGCTTAGTTGGGCCTTTTGTGGTTTTGGCAATCGCCAC
>CANBDB010000098.1 GCA_947367285.1 uncultured Clostridia bacterium
ATTATAGATGGCCCTGTGTTGCCAAATATGATAAGATATGCGCTTCCTATAATGCTTACAAATATACTTCAGTTGTTTTATAACTCTGCGGATATGTTTGTAATCGGTAACTTTTGTGAGGACCCCAACGCGCTTGGCTCGGTAGGGTGCACCGGTGCGCTTATCAATATGATACTCGGAGTTTTTATAGGACTTGGCGCGGGAGTTGCGGTAACTCTTGCCCAAAGTATTGGTGCGGGCATGAAGGAGCGCTCAGAAAGGATTGTTCACACAGCATTCTTGCTGTCAATAATTCTCGGCGTTGCCGTTACTGTTTTGGGTAATCTTATTGCTGTACCTATCTTGCATTGGATGAATACACCTGAGGAATTTATTGACGGTGCGAGCTTGTACGTAAGAATATATTTTTGCGGTTCTATCGGAAATATAATGTATAACTTCTTTGCAGGTATTCTTCGCTCGCGCGGAGATACCGTAAGACCGCTTCTTTATTCAATGGCGGGAGGTATAGTTAACATCCTTCTTAATCTTGTGTTTGTACTTGTTTTCGGAATGGGGGTTGAGGGCGTTGCAATTGCGACCATTGCTTCGCAGTTTATTTCCGCTATACTTGTAATTATCCATATGACAAAGCTCACTGATGAGTGCCGACTTGATTTCAAAAAACTCGGAATTGACTTATCAGTACTCAAGCAACTTGTTAAGGTGGGCTTGCCTGCGGGAATTCAAGGCTCTCTCTTCTCGGTATCAAATATGATGCTTCAAACGGGATACAATTCACTTGGTCCCGTGGTAGTAAACGCCAATGTTGCCGCAATGAACGTTGACGGATACATATATAATATACTTAACTCGTTCTACCATACTTGTCTCACATTCTGCTCGCAAAACTTTGGAGCAAGACGTTTTGATAGAGTTAAGAAGGTCGTGTTCTCAGGTATGGGTGCGGTTACTGTTCTTGGACTTTGCCTTGGACTTTTCGTATGTACATTTTCCGATACACTTGTAGGAATATTCAATTCCGATTCCGAGGTTTTGGATTATGCAAGACATAGATTGCTCATAATTGGTTTGCCTTATTTTCTTTGCGGACTTATGGACGTAGGCTCCGGATTTTTGAGGTCTATAGGATATTCATTCCAGTCACTTATTATCACTTTCCTTGGATCGTGTGTTCTAAGAATAGTTTGGATATACACTGTGTTCGCACAGCATCCGGACGTAAGAGTGCTTTATATGGCTTTCCCGATCTCGTGGTTCATCACGAGCGCAACTTTGCTCATTACATTCTTCTTCTGTTACAAAAAAGAGAAGAAGATGCTGTTGAATGAATTGAAATAGAATAGATGTATTAAGGAGTTGTGTTCTGATGGCACAACTCTTTTTTTGTGGCTGGGAGAATTCTATTATTGCTTGACACAAATCTCATAATATGGTATAATATATATACAAATTTCCGACGGGATTACGCGAAGGTGGAGTATTATGAAAAAGGTTCTATTGCTGTTAATTGTATTAATGGTCGTTGTCGCGCTTTGTTCATGTGACATTTTCAACGGTGAAAAATTGGAATATACATTGTTAGATAATAATACATATGAGGTTAGCGGAATCGGAACCTGTACCGATAAGGACGTAGTTATTCCTCTTATGCATAACGGATTGCCCGTTACGAGAATTGGAGACTCTGCATTTGAGTATTGTACAGAACTTACAAGCATCACCATTCCAATCTCCGTAACGAGTATTGGTAAGGGTGCATTTCTAGGATGTACTTCGCTTACAAGCATAACAATTCCCAATTCCGTTAAGAGTATTGATTCAGGGGCATTCCTAAGTTGTACTTCGCTTACAAGCGTAACAATCCCGGACTCTGTAACAAGCCTTGGGGCGGCATTCAAGTATTGTACCTCGCTTACAAATGTGGTGATCGGCAATTCGGTTACTAGTATTGATGAATATATGTTCGTTGATTGCAGGTCGCTTACAACTATAACAATTCCTGATTCTGTGACGAGTATTGGTACAAGGGCATTTGAGGGATGCACCTCGCTTAAAGATGTGTATTATACCGGTGATGTAACAGGATGGCTTGGAATTAGTTTTTCCGGACCTCTTTCTACACCACTGCTTGATGGTGCCAATTTATATTTTAACGGAGACCTCGTTACAAATGTTATTATCCCGGACTCTATAACGAGCATTGGCAAACTGGCATTTGCGGGATGCGCTTCACTCACAAGCGTGACAATTCCTGACTCCGTGACGAGTATTGGCGATTGGGCATTTGATTATTGTACTGCTATCACAAGCATAACAATTCCTGACTCTGTTACGAGTATCGGTAAGTATGCATTCGAAGAATGTACCTCGCTTACAAGCGTAGAAATCGGTGACTCTGTGACGGTAATTGGTGAATATGCATTCGAAAAATGCTCATCGCTTACAAGCGTAAAAATCGGTGACTCCTTGCAGGGCGTTGAAATGTATGCATTTGCTAATTGCACCTCGCTCACAAGTATAATATTTCCCAACTCTTTGAGGGGAATTGGCGAGGGAGCATTCTATAAGTGTACGTCTCTTTCGAGCATAGAATTCGGTAACTCTGTGATTGAAATACGTGCTGGTGCATTCTCCGTATGCACATCGCTTGCAAGCATAACAATCCCTTATACCGTTACTACTATTGATTACCAAGCATTCGCTAAATGTACCTCACTTAGAAGTATTACTTTTGAAGGCACAGTTGAACAGTGGAATGCAATTAGTAAATACAAATGGAATGGCAATGTTCCCGCTACCGAAGTCGTTTGTAGCGACGGAACGGTAAAGTTAAAATAAACCTATTAGCAAAGCTAAAGAGCGTCTATCTACGGATAGACGCTCTTTTCATCATTTCTGCCCCCGACCTTGAGCAAAAAGGGCGGCGATATATCCAAAACAAAGGGCGGCGGTTGTTCCGCCTGCGGCGGCTTGAAGTCCACCCGTGAATATACCGATGATTCCTTTTTCATCAACAGCATTTTTTACACCCTTGGCTATATTGTAGCCAAATCCCGTAAGAGGAGTGGTCGCACCTGCACCGACGAATTCGGCAAACGGGCCGTAAACACCAATAGCTCCCAAAATCACACCTGCCACAACGTATGAAACTAAAATTCGTGCAGGAGTCAGCCTTGTTTTATCAATCAAAACCTGAGCTATAACACATAGTGCTCCACCGCTTATGAAAGAGAGGATATATTTACTTATTTCCATCTTCCGCCCCCTCGTGTTCAAGCATAATTAGATGAGCTATTGCGGGTATTGCCAACCCTTGCTTTAAGCTCGATGGACTCATCATTGCACCCGTGCCTATAACAAGAGCTTTTTTGATCTCGCCACTTCTAATTTTAGGAAGAATATAGGATGCAAGAACCACCGCTGAGCAACCGCACCCCGAACCGCCCGAGTGAACATCTTGATATTCGGGATCAAATATTAAGTTGCCGCAGTCAAAGTGATTTTCGTTTATCGGATAACCGTCGGCTTCCATAAATTCCTTTAGAATTTTGCTTCCTTCGGCGCCGAGATCCCCCGTATATATGGCGTCATAGTCAGCTGCGCTTGTTTTTGATTCCTTGAAAAATCTTAAAAGAGTGTCAATTGCCGCAGGCGCCATTGCTGCGCCCATGTTAGAAGCATCATTCACACCTTTTTCGATGACGATACCGGGGAGCGCGGCGCATATTTTTACTCCCACCGCCTTACTGTCTCCGACTATAAAAGCCCCCGAGCCCGTCACGGTCCATTGTGCGGTGGGCGGGCGCTGACCGCCGTATTCAAGCGGTGTTCGGTACTGTTGCTCGGCGGAGCAAAAGTGCGAGGAAGAAATTGTTGCGCATCTTTTGAAATGCCCACCCGTAATTAAAAGGGAAGCGAGCATCAAGCCTTCGACCGCTGTCGAGCAAGCGCCGTATAAACCGAAATAGGGAATATCAAAATTCAAAAGTCCGTATGCCGAACCCACGCACTGGTTAAGCAAATCACCCGCGAACATAGCTCCCACGTCATTTTCTTCAAGCCCCGCCTTAGTCAATGCAGCACTTAGCGCCACACGTTGCATTTCGCTTTCTGCCTTTTCCCAGGTTTTTTGCTTGAATTTGTCCGTTTGATCATATATGTCAAAATAAGAACCAAGCGGCCCTTCGTGTTCTTTGTGTCCAACCACGGATGCTGCACAAACTATTTTAGCATTGATTTTTAGTATCTGTTGCTCCATAAATTTCTCCAACTGATTTTTATATTATTATTGTTGGCTTATTTGAGATAAATATACATATATTTGAAAGAAGAGCAAAAAATGTGATTATAATAATGCGAAAGGAGTTGATAAAATGGAAAAAAATGATTATAAATCACTGGCGGCAAAGTTGTTTTGCTTGGGGTGCTTCTTTATTGTTGGGGCGCTGTTTTTCAAGTATATTTTTGCATCCCTAGTCCCATTTTTAATTGCATGGGGAATCGCGTATGCGGTTTATCCGATAGCGCTCGAGTTGAGCCACAAGACAAAAATCACACGAAGAGCATGTTCATTTTTTCTTGTATTACTTTTATTGATAATTGTATCGCTATTACTTTTTCTCGCTGTAAATCGTTTGGCACTTGAGCTTCAAAATCTTATGGATTATCTAATAAATAATGGGGAAGAAATAGCGGGGTATTTTAAAAGTGTTTTTGACTTTTTTAATTCTCTTGGAGAAAGGCTTCCTATAATTAATAAGCTACAAGATACCGAGCTTATCGCAAATATAGTTGAAAATATAAACTCAGTCATATCTAATATATGGAATACACTTCTTGAAACTCTTGGCACGGCCTTGCCGGATATTGCAGGAACTGTAGTGAGCACGCTCCCCAACATATTGCTTGTTTCGCTCGTTACGATAATTGCTTGTTTCTACTTTGCGCTTGACCTGGATATTGTGAACGATAAAATCAAAGAGTTCCTGCCAAATAAAATGGTCAATATTCTCAGTTCTTTCAAACGTAGATTTGTGTCGGGATTTAAGAAATATTTAAAAGCATATCTGTTAATCTTCTGCATTACTTTTGCGGAATTATTCGTCGGATTTTTGATACTCGGTGTTAATTATTCATTCGTATTGGCATTTCTCATATCTATAATTGATTTTTTACCCGTTTTTGGGACAGGTGTAATATTGCTACCGTGGGGCATAGTTTTGTTGTTGACGAAGAATTATTTTTTGGGAATATGTATATTGTTACTATTAATAATAATGACCGTGGTGCGCCAGGTTATCGAGCCGAAAATCGTTGGTAAAAGTCTCGGAGTTCATCCCATACTTTCGCTTGTTACACTTTACGTAGGTTTTCAATTGTTTGGTATCGTTGGAATGATTTTTTTGCCGATTGTTACAATTATTTTTTTATCGAAACCGGATACGGAAAAACAAGAATGACTCGCCTATGCGAGTCATTCTTTGATATATTGTGTATTGATATCTTTTCCAATTGGACTATTTTTTCTATGGCGTTTTTGAGCAATTCAATATTAATGGCTAGTTTTGAAGAATCATTGGATTCGTTTGCCGTTTGGATTGTATCAATAAGATTGCTTATCTCATCAATTTCGCGATAATTGATGGATAGCTTCATCGGTAGAATTTGGGATTCCCAATAGTCTTGGATGTTAAGGATTATTTCATCATTTTTATCCGACGGGGAATTGGAGATACTTTCTATTAATTCAAGCATTGTGTTGCTTACTGAATAAACGTATGACCAGTTGATAAATATGCATACCATTAAGATGAGGGTCAGTAGTGATGTAATAA
>CANBDB010000099.1 GCA_947367285.1 uncultured Clostridia bacterium
TCCCCTCAGGGGAAGGCTTATATTAGATTTCACACGATACGGCTACGTTTAGTAGTAGCAAATTACACGTTTTTCGAAGAATGAGAAAAACGATTGCGTTGAGAGTTGAAGAATTCCAACGCGTAATTTGCGCAGAATTTAGCAATAAAATGCCTTAAAAGTTTTTCGGGGGTGCAGGGGCGGCTTTTCAAAAAAGCCCCCTGCTATTCCAAAACAAAACTAACTCCCCACAAATCCCAATTTAACGCAAAAAAAGCACCTCTTTAGAGGTGCTTTTTGTATTAGAAAATCAGATCTCGGGCTCAACGGGTATCATAATGCTTGCGCCGTCACCACTCATAACAGTGGGAAGCTTGCCATCCCATTTAGCGAGGTATTCCATATATTTTATGTAATCTGTAATCAGCGAGATTTCCTCTTTGGTCTTACCCGTAAAGTCGATGGTATATTCGATAACAGCTATGCCATCCTCATTGACGCCTTCACTCTCAATGATATTAAAGCCGAGAGCACGAGCAATTTCAACGGATTTGAGCTGAATGGAGATTGCTTCCGCACGAGAAAGCTCTACCTGAGCGTCGCGCTCCGCTTCCGCAGCAATGAGCTGAGCCTTAGCCTCGCCCTCCGCCTTCATAATAGCCGCCTGTGCCTCCGCCTCAGCAGCTGCAACCTTCATCTCGTTCTCATATTCCGCCTGAAGCTTCTTTTGCTCTGCGATCATCTTTTCCTCAACTGCCCTTTCAAAAGCATCGGAAAAATCTATATTTGTAAGAACCACAGTAGATACGTTAACGAAATATTCCTCTGTTATCGCACTGATGATAGCTTCCTCAACTCTGGGAGACATAGAAGAACGGTCGGATATGATATCCATTGCCTTGTAGGACGAAAGAACAGATTTAGTCTTTTCAACGGCAATCGCCTCGATTCTGCTTTCAAGAGCATCAAGATTACCGTACTGCTTTGCTATCTCAATCGCCTTTTCAGTTGAAATTTGAAACTGAAGAGTCATTGAAATATCCATCGTCTGAGCGTCACTGGAGTATGCCTGAGTAGCAATTTCAACGTTTTGCACCTTGGCATCGTAATAATCATACTGCTCCGTGAGCCAAAGATCAAAGTGCATACCCGCACTCTTTACCGCGCGAGCCTCACCCATGTGCTTAACAACCGCTATTTCACCCGTTTCAACGATATGAATGGATGCGGGAATGATACAAAAAGCTATGGCAAAAATGACAGCCAATGCAGTGGGAATAACGGCGAGCTTGCCGCGGGAACGCTTCTGCTTTGCGGCAACGACAGCGAAAATCGCTGTGCCTGCAACAAGTACTAACGCAATAAGTAAAACAACCATAATAAATAATTCCTTTCTTTATTTGATGTATTTATTATACAACTAAAATATATACATGTAAAGGTCAAGAAGTGCAAAATGAGTAGTGAAAAAGCAGCAACGGGTGCAAAATAAATGCACTTAATTTTCATTTTCGACATTTTTTGCACTATTAACTGAATTAATAAACGGTAAGAGCACTTCACGTGAGGTGCTCTTACATTATTATTTTTTATACTATCTCAATTCCTTCAAAAATTGCACATTTCGGGCCATTATAGCTCTCATAGGTGATCGCCTCGTTTGAAAGGCGCATGTTCGCGAGAGCCGTACTGAGCTTGCCGCTGATGGAAATGCCCGTTACGGGGATTTCGCGTTCACCGTCAAAGTAGTAGCCAAGGCGAACCTCGCCGCCTATATAATCGTTACGTATCTCAACCTGAAGGCCTGACATCGAAGCGCAGCGGAAATAAGGTTTTGAAGTCTTTTCTACATTAGTAAGGGTTCCACATTCAACCGAAATGCAACCAAGATTACCCGTTGCCACCTGTCCGAGATACTGCGCGTAACGAGTTCCGCCCCAAAGAGCCACAGCCTTGCCGTTCTCAATTATTTTGCGATCAACGAGCGTCACACCGTCACTGTCAAAGGCGGATGAGCGCACACTACCGGTAACCTCACCGCACATAGTAACGGTAAGTCTATCACCACAAGAATTCTTTTGCATATCGTCACCCACGGAGAAGGAGTTGGAATGCTGGTAAAGTGCACCAAAGCCAAGCTCACCCACGTAGTTGCCGATAAGCTGTTCAAGCTCGGGCGCATCAAGAATCACAGGGCAAGAAAGCTTTGCCACGGGCGGCTTCGCCTCGTATCTATCTTTAACCTCGCGCATCTTTTTAGCGATTTCTTCAACAACGAGCTTGCGATCAAATTCCGTAAAGTTGTACTGTTCATAAAGCTCAACGCTCTCCGCGCCGTTAAAGGTGGGGATTGCCTCAACCATGGCGCGATACTTCACCTGACTCTTGTCAATGCCTCGACTGTTGGTAACCTTGATAATATCCTTGTAAACAAAGATCTCAAGAGCATTAATTGAGCCATTCTCAACATTATCCGCCTCAAAGCAGGCATTGGATATCAACGAAGCCAATTCGTGGGGCTTGTAATTTGCAAAATTAGAAGCGGATACATACTCACCCTGCTCATTTTCAGGAAGTGAATAAGGCTGATTGGCGATAATGTTCGCCTTCTTTTTTGCCTTTTCTATTTCTTCCTTTATTTGTTCGTCACCGAAGGACGCATAAACCGAAAAGGTCGCCTCACCGAGAGCACCGTCGTGAGCCACATATACACTCACCTTGATATCGGTGGTATCGGTGCTTCTAACCGTTTCAAGATCCTTGTGAACGAAGAAAAGCTCCGTTGACTCGGTTCTTGTGGACAAAACTCTCCAATCGGAGATGCCGCTTGTGTTTTTAAGTATATCAATAATTCTGTTTCTCATGCCAATTTCACCCTCACTTTCAATGCAGGTCCTCCATCGGAAACACGCACCCATTCCTTGTAGCCCTTACCGCAAGAGCCCGCGCCGATAATCTTAAAGTCATCGGAAACCATGGAAATGGACTTGAGCAATTCGGGAACGGAACCACTCATAACAACGGGAGAAACGTAGTTGTCAGTGAGCTTGCCGTCAACGATTTCGATACCGTATTCAGCGGTACACTGGATTTGCCAGTTCTTGGGGTCTTCCATACCGTTGTTCGTTTCAAAGAGCATATATCCGTGCTTGATGGACGCGATCATATCTTCCAATTTGTCCTTGCCGGGACAGAAGAATGTATTTGTCATACGCGAGTATGCCTTTCTCTTGTAGGACTGACGGCGACCGTTACCCGTGGGCTCCGTGCCAAGCTCTGTAGCGGAAACGAGGTCGGAAATACCTGCCACGAGAATTCCGTCCTTTATAATTTGTGTATCGTGCGCCAAAACTCCATCATCATCAAAGAAATAAGAAGCGGTAGAGAACGTAGCAGCCGCACCGTCATGCATATTGCAAATCGGAGACGCAACGTAGTCTCCAACGTAGTATTTTGCAAGTGCGCGATCCTTAACAAACTGGTCCATCTCAACACCGTGACCAAACGCCTCGTGAGCAATAAGACCGGAGATTGAGGGGTCGGTGATAACGTCGTAAACGCCGGGAACTATTGGTTTTGCATTTGCGAGTTTTTGGCACTTGTTAACGAGCGCGTCGATATGCGAGGGCATCTCACCGAGTGCTTCACCCATAAGGTTGGAATATGTACCCTCTCTTGCCATGACCATCTTTTCGCCGTCGCGATAAACACCCACTGCCATTACGTTGACCCAAGAATAAAACTGATCCAATTCTCTGTTTTTGGAAATAAAGAGCTTAGAAACAGTAAAGGGCATCACCGCAACCATGGCATTAAGGAGCTTGTCACTCTTGGAAAGAATAGCATCTCTTATCTCCACGCATTTTGCGAGAAGCTCCTCGTCGGAAAAGCTGTCAAAATCGCACTCTCTTGAGAAGGATTTTACCATGGGCTCGTCCGCGGGAACGTTAACGGAGATCTCCCTTTCTACAAGGGACTCCTCCACCTTAACGGCATCAATAATTTTTTGCGCGAGCGCGGAGATATCTCCCGAAATATCGTCTATAGAATATTCAAAGAAAGCTCGGCCGTTATGCATCTTAACTACAAATCCGCACTCGGCA
Source organism: uncultured Clostridia bacterium (assembly GCA_947367285.1). Classification (GTDB taxonomy): domain Bacteria; phylum Bacillota; class Clostridia; order Oscillospirales; family CAG-272; genus RGIG4608. Next base: position 4,083 of record CANBDB010000099.1, read on the forward strand.
GCACCACCCTCACCAATATCCGAAACCTGACGGTTAACGCGAATGGCGGAGGATTTTACGTCCGAGCCGAGAATGCCAACATAGGCATATTTCTTGCCAAGCTCATTTACAAGCGCGCGACAGGACTCGCGTCTTGAATTCAAAAATGAAGAAAAACTCATCTTTATCTCTCCTTTCAAAAATTAACTATGTAGTAATTGTACCACTTTTCATTTATCCTTTCCAGTCTTGTATAAAATAAAAGCTAAATTTTTACACAAATTTGCACTTTGGGTGTTGTAAAAATCTTCATTTAATGCTACAATAGTGAAGTAAAGTATTTTTTTGTAAGGAAGTCAATATGAATAACGAAAACAAAAACACAGGAGCGCTTGCAATAGCGCTTGTTCTATGCCTTATAGTGCTGGTAATACTCGTAATTTGCGTCTATGAAAAATTCACCTCTTCCACACCCACAGTAACTCCCGACGATCCCGATGATAAGCAGTACGTCACCATTTCAAACCTTACGGGAATGAATCTCGCTGATGCAAAGGCGATGCTTGACGACGCGGAAATCATTTATGAAGTGGTACATACCGACTCCGAGCTCTATAATAAGGTGCTAAACGTTGAATATACAGGAAAAACTGAAGCCGAAAATCTCCTCATTGAGCTTGGAACTACAGTCAAGCTCCACGCAAACGAGATCGATCCGAGTAAGATCATCTACCTCACGTTTGATGACGGACCCACTGCAGGCAACACGTTTGAAATTCTTGATACACTCGACCAATACGGTGCAAAGGCAAGCTTTTTCGTACTCGGAAACCGTGTAATTCAATATGCCGATAGAATAGAAGCGACAATCGAACGCGGACATATCGTTGCTTGCCACTCCTACTCACACGATCTTGACAGAGATTCCGACGGATTTATTTACACCTCTACCGACGCATTTTTGCACGAGCTTGAAATGTACGAAAACGCGCTTCGCGGAGCGGGAATAACAGTCTCTAACAAAATTTTGCGCTTCCCGGGTGGCACCTGCACCAACGGATATCTCTCCAAGGAAGATTCTCTTGAGTACGTGACTGCAGCTCGAAACGCAGGATATAAGGTGTATGACTGGACAGCCCTCACCAATGACGCGGATAACTCCTACCGCCTTGACGGTGAAAGTGATAAGGATTATTTCCTTCGTTCTCTCAAAGAAAGCCTCACCGCGTCATCCGAAAAAGGACTCCCTCTTATCGTTCTTATGCACGATAAGCTCACAACTAACGAGTGCCTTGCCGACATTCTCGAATATCTCGTATCCGAGGGCTATGTTTTCGACACCATCGACCACTGCCCCGAATATACTTTTGCGGAGAATTGATTTATGTTGTCCAAAATGGTAACGGTCAAAATTGACCGCCCACTCGGCTCCGCACACCCCGATTATCCAGATATGATATATCCTGTAAATTACGGATACGTCGAGGGTATTATCGCGCCCGACGGTGAGGAGCAAGATGCGTATGTTCTTGGAGTTGATGAACCTCTTGAAATATTTACAGGAAAGATAATCGCTATTATCCACCGTAAAAACGATGTCGAGGATAAATGGGTAGTTGCTCCCAATGATATGACATTCACTACCAACGAAATACGTGCAAAAACCAACTTTCAAGAAAGATATTTTGATATTGAAATAATATGGAAATAGAAAAAGCGCTCACCCGAGGGCTTTTTGTGTTTCTGTT
>CANBDB010000100.1 GCA_947367285.1 uncultured Clostridia bacterium
TTTTCAAGGCTTTCGGAGGATTTTATTAAAACCCTGTGAGGGTTAATAACCACTTATAAAAATGTGGTTTTCAAATTGGAATTTGTTTTATTGTTTTCTGCTTACAATAATGTATGCGTTATCGGTTTCAATTACATTTACAACCGACATTGCGGTTTCTTCGATAATCAATGTTATATTATCGAGAGTATCGGGATACACCTTGATTTTGCGAGTTTCCATATCAATATATTCACTTTGGTTTTTATCAATGGATAAGCAAAAGATGCCGTTATCATTTAACAATTTATCAACCTTGTTGATGACAGCTTCCTTGTTTTCGAAGTGCATCATTGTGAGGGACGAATATATAACATCGAATGTTTCATCAAATTCGTGACCATTAAAATCGCCACATATGAAGGAAATATTGCTGTATTCATTTAGATTATCTTTTGCTCGCTCAATAGTTTTGGGAGAAATATCAATGCCTGTCATCTTTAAGCAGCACGGAGCAACCTTAACAGCGATTCTTCCTGTGCCAATACCGATTTCCAAAACTAACTTATCTTTGGAAAGCTCCAACGCTTCCAAAAACGGTTCGCCATCCCATTTGCTCATATATTCTTGTAAAACGGGGGGATCGCGGAAGGGATCGTTTTGTTCTTCTATCAACAGATCATAATGATCGATTACATCCATAGTAACTGCCTCCGTCAAATTCTTATTTATCGATGAGTTTATTATATCATAAAAGCGATAGTGTTTCAAGTGAAATATTCGGCGCACGCCGAATGTGAAATAATTCACTTCGCGAATTGTGAAATATTGCTTCCTTCGTCGCAATGTGAAATGAAATAAATCCCCTAACGCGCCGCAGCGCATTTCACACGCGGAGCGTATTTCACGCACGCAGTGCATTTCACAAATCCCGCAAGGGATTTATTTCGTTGAAAAAAGCACACATTGTCTTGGTAGACAAATGTGTGCTTTTTTCTGGCTGGGATAGATGGATTCGAACCATCGAGATGCCAGAGTCAAAGTCTGGTGCCTTACCGCTTGGCTATATCCCAATATTTACAACACGAGAATTATATCACAAAAAAGTGCAGGTGTCAATAGATTTTTGAATAACGCGGAAATCTTTTTTTGAAAAAATGTAGAATGCTTTTATAATGGCGCAATTTGTTTCTCCTTTTCATTATTGACAAAATGTATAACATTTGTTACAATAAATCGAATTAAAAGCGTATACTCGCTAAAATATTGAAGAAGGAGTACCGTTGTGCCCAAATATTTAAGACATGTTTGGAATGTCATTTCTAATATACTTTTGGTTCTTGTGGTTATTGCCGCAATACTACTTGTAGGTGTTCAACTCTTTGGAATTAAGCCCTACACTGTGCTTTCGGGTTCTATGGAGCCCACATATCACGTTGGATCTATAATCTATGTTAAAAAGGTAGATCCCCTCACACTCAAGGTGGGAGATCCCGTCACCTTTATGATTAATGGAAGAACGGTAGTTACACACCGAATAATTGAGGTGATACCGGATGGTGAGGATCCCACAGTGGTTCGTTTTCGCACACAGGGCGACAATAACGACACTCCGGATGGCGATCCCCTCCATTCTAAAAATGTGATTGGTAAACCGATATTTACCGTTCCACTTCTCGGATACGTTGCAAATTATATCCAAAATCCTCCCGGAAAATACGTTGCCATAATAATCTGCTCCGTTTTGATATTGCTCGTTATGTTTGGCGGCGGCTCTGACGAAGAGAAGAAGGATGATGCAAAAGCGGACTCGGAAAAGAAAGACGAGCCTCAAAATGATGAGGATGCGGAAAACGGTTCAATGAATCTAAATTAATACACATGAGCATATATCTCAAAATGGGGTATATGCTCAATTTTTATGTGCAAATGTAAAATATTACCAAAAAATACCAATAAAGTTTGGTTAATATTTGTTTTTCTTTTATATTGCATTGATTGGTAAAATATGGTAGAATATTACTGTCAAAAAATACCAATTAAAAGGAGAAAAGAAATGAATAGCACAAAAATTTTAATAGCTGATGAAAGTACTTCGTCAAGGAGTGAGCTTCGCGACGAGCTCAAGGAGCAGGGGTTTGCAAATATTTACGAGGCGTCTAACGGGGAAGAAGCACTCGCAATGATAATGAATGTTTTGCCCGAGGTGGTTATAGTTGATATTTTACTCTCAAAGCTTGACGGCATTGGTGTAATCAGACAAGCAAGGCGAGCTCTCGGAGAAGATGCACCCATATTCATTGCTACGTCCATTGTGGGCAATCACAATATGCTGCTTGAAGCTAACAATGCAGGCGCATCAATGTGTATGATCAAGCCTATAAATTCCGAAAGCTTGGCTCATTATCTTGAAAATTTGCTTCCTAATTCATATCAGGCTGTGCAAAGCTTTTCAAACGATTTGGGCGCGTGCGACTTAGAAACTCAGGTAACGAAGATTATACATCAAATTGGTGTCCCTGCACATATTAAGGGTTACCAATATTTAAGAACTGCTATTGTATTAACAGTGAATGACAGTGAGATAATTAACTCGGTTACAAAGATACTTTATCCTACCGTAGCCAAGAAATATCAAACCACAACCAGCCGTGTGGAAAGAGCAATTCGTCATGCTATTGAGGTCGCGTGGGATAGGGGAGACGTTGAGGTGCTTAATTCATATTTCGGATATACGATTCAAAGCAACCGCGGAAAGCCCACGAACTCGGAATTTATTGCCATGATAGCGGATAATTTGAGATTAAAGTATAAGATGTTTGCATAAAATCAAAAAAGACAGTTGCAAGAGCAACTGTCTTTTTATGGTGCCGGTGATCGGGGTCGAACCGATACGGTATCGCTACCACTGGATTTTGAGTCCAGCACGTCTGCCAATTCCATCACACCGGCGTTCAACAATCTGTATTGTATCATAAGTAAAGTAAAAAATCAATACCTTTTTGCTATATTTTTTATTTTTTTCTTAAGATTTGGTTGACATATCCTCCAAAAAGGGTTAAAATAAATTGTTACAATGCGATAATATGTTGTAAAGGAGGAAAATCAAATGGAAAACAGAGAAGAAATTTTTGAAAAACTGAATTCCTTACTTCTTGACAAAAAATATGCGGAGTTTATGAGAGCTATTGATGAGCTTAACGATATTGACGCCGCAGAATATCTTATGTCGTTACCTGACGAGCTTATGCTCAGTGCCTTCCGTATGCTTAAAAAGGATGCCGCTGCGGACATATTCTCATTTATGGAATTTGAAATGCAGGAATCCATTATCGGCAGGATGAGTGATACTGAAATTGCTATGATCATTGAGGATCTTTTCGTCGACGACGCGGTTGACATTCTTGAAGAGCTTCCTGCGATTATGGTAAAGCGTATTCTCAAGCTCTCCCGCCCCGAAACGAGAAATCTTATTAATAAATTCTTGTCCTATCCCGACGGCAGTGCGGGAAGTGTTATGACGGCGGAATACATTGACCTTCACAAGGAAATGACGGTTTCTCAGGCGATAGAGAGCATTCGTAAAAAGGGTGTGGATAAGGAAACTATCTACGTTGCTTACGTTACAAATGAATCACGTGTTCTTGAGGGTATTGTTTCTTTGAAGGACTTGATTTTTGCATCTCCCGACTCGCTTATTAATGATATAATGGAGACGGATATTCTTTGCGCCAACACTCTTGATTTGCAGGAAGACGTAGTTGCCATGATCCAAAAGTATGATATGCTCGCCTTGCCCATTGTTGATAAGGAAAATCGCCTTGTTGGTATCGTAACCGTAGACGACGCGATCGACGTTATTGAAGAAGAGGCAACCGAGGATATTGAAAAAATGGCCGCTATCGTACCGGGCGACAAGCCTTATATGCGTTCAGGCGTTTTCGAAATTTGGAAAACGAGAATTCCGTGGCTCTTGCTCCTCATGCTTTCGGCAACATTTACAGGTCAAATAATTGCAGGCTTTGAAGAAAAGCTCGCTGCAATTCCCGTGCTTATTGCATTCATTCCCATGCTCATGGGTACCGGTGGTAACTCGGGTGGTCAATCCTCAGTTACAATCATCCGTGGTCTTGCGATCGGTGAGATAGAGAACAGCGATATTTGGCGCATAATTTGGAAGGAAACTCGTGTTGCTCTTTTGTGTGGCGTAGTGCTTTCGGTATGCAATTTTGCTAAGATTATACTTATTGATAATATGTTGTTCGGAAACGGTGTTTCGATTGAGGCAAACATTGTGGTATGTCTTACTCTACTTGCAACCGTTCTTGTGGCAAAAATAGTTGGATGTGCGCTTCCTGTAGCGGCGAAAAAGCTCGGTCTTGACCCGGCGGTTATGGCGAGTCCCTTTATCACTACCATTGTAGATGCGGTATCCTTGCTTATCTACTTTGCTATAGCAAGCTTAGTGTTATTGTAAATTAATAAAAACAAGCTCCTTGTTTTCAAAAAACAGGGAGCTTTTTTGTATATATCATATAATATAGAGAAAATGGAAGAGTATTTTTTTTAAAAAAGTGTTGACTTTATTTTCCAAGTGTGTTATCCCTTATACTGTATAAGTATAAGGGATAACTATGCCATTTTTACGATTTTAAAACTTAGCTACTTATTATATTATATATCATACGAGGAACAACTTTTGCGTGGTATCTAGCTGAATTTTGAGAAAGGGGGAAGCTCGATGGAGAAGAAACAATATTGGCGACTACTGTTGATCATTCTAAGCCTGATGATTCTTATCGGATCTGCGATGGTATATTTGGTCATACGTTTTGGACACGATGGCAATGCCATAAAAATGGATATTCAACATGGGCAACCTCAAAAAGTAGAATTTTCGCAATTTGCGATGATACCTGGTGGTAAGAGCGAGTATATCATAACCCCTACCGCTACGTTCCCGGTGTATGCAACCTCACATTTGATTTTCAGGATAAAGAAATTGGCCACAGCATTTTTGACAAGTCAGTTTATGTTTATATTGAATGTGACGGAGTAGTATATTGCGATCAAAGGCTCTCATCAATATTTGATTCCGAAAATCCCGTGATTACGCTCGACTTAGCTTACATCGTAGATCATGAAAAAGTTGTTTCCACAAGAGAAATTGTCCATCTTACATTCTCAAACGGCAAGACTGTCAAGATGATTGGAGAACACGTATTCTTTGATGCAACTCTTAACAGATACGTTGCTATTACATCCGAGAATGCAGATTCGTTTGTAGGACACAAGTTCATAGCACTTGATGAAAGCGATACGGCTGTTGAGACTGTGGAATTTATTTCTGTTAATAGAGAAGTTAAGGAAACCGAAGTTTACGAGGTTGTATCTTATAAGCATTTGACATGCTTTACAGAAGGAATACTTTCAACTTCCGCATTCCTTGATCCGTTGCTTAACGTATTTGATATTGATAGAGAAACCTTGACATGCGATATGGAAAGTGTTCAGAGAGATATTGAAACATATGGTTTGTATACATATGAAGATTTCGAGGGATTGATTTCCGAAGAAGCATTTGAACTCTATAATGCTAAGTATCTTAAGATTGCGGTAGGTAAGGGATACATCACATGGGATGACATTCTTGAACTCATTGATATTTACTTTGATGCAGGTGTAACTCCTGTTGCGGAATAAACTTAAACTTTCCCCCAAGGGCGCTGCCCTTGGGGGTATTTTATAGAGAAAAGCACCTCTTTTGAGGTGCTTTTGGTGTATATGGGAT
>CANBDB010000101.1 GCA_947367285.1 uncultured Clostridia bacterium
ATATTGTATAAAGCGAAATAATAAGGCAAAAATACTACTGTCAAAGCAAAATTACAAAGCAGAAAGGAATTCTATTATGTTTGATAAAGAAAATTTTAAGGAAAATCTTAAAGCCAATCGCGCCGTTTACATCACGGCAATTTCCATTCTCCTCGCTATGATTCTCATTGTTGCAGCAGTTGTTGCAACAAACAGAAATCAGCATGGTACACCGAGCGTTACCGAAAAGCCCGGTACGACTTCAACAACACCTTCAACAAACAAGCCGATCACAAACGACCCCACTCAGGACGTAATTGGAAAGCTCCCTACTTTTTCCCTTCCTGTTGCAGGTAAGCTCTCCGCCGTTCACGACAGCGAACTCCAAGTGTTCTCCCCCACAATGAATGATTACCGTGTTCATCTCGGGGTTGACATCCTTGCAAACGAGGGAGATCCCGTTCTTGCAGTTGCAGACGGTACTGTAATGCAAATTTGGGAAGACGTGAGAATGGGTCAGTGCATCGCGGTTAAGCATAACGGTGATGCAGTTTCCATCTACAAAAACGTATCCGCAGAGCTTCCCGCGGGCATTATTGAAGGCGCGACGGTAAGGGCAGGTCAGCAGATCGCCTCCGTTGGATCTACTGCCATGGTCGAGATTGCGGAAGAACCTCACCTCCACTTTGAAATGACCGTAGGTGGCCTTTCCGTTGATCCTCTTGAGTATTTTGCTAACGGCGACGTAGAAACACTCCGAAAGGACACGGCCTACGAGCAAAACGCAGAAACGGATAAATAAGCAAGTAAAAAAGCTCCCATTGGGAGCTTTTTTTATTGCACAAAATATATGCTATTGTGCTGACTTTTTATTATTGAAAGCCACTACTCTTTCATTATACAGCTTAACGATGTTTCTGAATTCCTCTTTACATTCGTCGTTCGAGAGATCGAGTGAATCAAGACGCGCGATAAGTTCCTCGATATTAGCATCTCCCTTAAACTTGGAATCTCTCAAAATAAGAGCGAATTCTATTACCGATGCTACAAATGCATCATTATCGGTAAGTTCGGGATGATAGCTGTCGGTGCCGATGGAGAGTGTGATCTCCTGCTCGGTTGCAGAATCACCTCCCACGTTTTCGGTGGGCTTATATTTCACCTTGACATCGGCAACGTTGCCACTTTCGTTAAGTCCCTTTTCGGTCAGGATTAGCTCATATACCACGGTAACGGTGTGTCCGCTACCAAGCTCGCCAGCATCCGTGTTGGAATCGTTGAACTCATCCTCGCTAAGAAGCTTGTTTTCATAGCCAATAAGTCTGTAGGATTCAACGTATTCGGGATTAAAGGTGATGCCTGCTTTTACGTCCTTCGCAACCGTAACGAGTGTTCCGCCTATTTGTTCAACGAGAACTCTTTTTGCCTCTTTAATAGAGTCGATATAGCCGTAGGTTCCGTTGCCGTTAAGCGCGAGTGTTTCCATTTTGTCCGCCTTGATATTTCCCGTTCCGAAGCCAAATACCGAGAAGGTTACGCCCGTGGTTGACGCCTTGAGCTTAATAAAGTCCTCAAGATCCAACAGACCCGTTACACCAACGTTAAAATCACCGTCGGTGGCAAGGATAACTCGATTGTTTCCACCCTCTATAAAATACTTACTTGCAAGGCGGTATGCAGTTGAAATTCCCGCGCTTCCGGCTGTACTGCCGCCTGCCTTAAGATCCTCGATAACCGCGAGAATTTTTTGCTTTTCATAGCCGTACGCGCCCTCAAGGAGAACTGCATCGTCGCCTGCATAAACAACTATGGAGACTCTATCCTCGGGGTTGAGATTCTCAACAAGGAGCGAGAACGATTGCTGAACGAGGGGGAGCTTATTCTCGGAATACATTGATCCGCTTACGTCTATAAGGAAAACAAGATTATTTTTGATATTTTCAAACTCTATCTCCTCTGCGGCAAGACCAATGGTAAGGAGTTTAGTTTTCTCGTTATAAGGAGTGTCAAAGAGTGATGAGTTGAGTTCAAGGACAGAACCGTCCTTGGGCGTTTCGTAATCGTAATCGAAATAATTGAGCATCTCTTCAACTCTGACTGCGTCCTTAGGAATATTGACGTATCCCTGCTCTATAAATCTGCGGAGATTGGGATATGATGCCGTATTGGCATCTATAGAGAAATAGCTATCGGGAGTCTCTGCGGCATTAATAAACTGATTTTCAATGATCTCCGTGTAGTCCTCACCCGAAAAATCACCCTCTAACCCATCGGTAGTTGATTCGCTCATTATACTGTCCTTACCGGGCGCCGGCGCTACGGACATTGATCCATCAGCCGCGCAGCCTACAACGGACAAAAGGAAGGACAGCACGAGAATTAGCGATAAAATTCTGAACTTGTTTTTCATAAAATTACTCCTTTTCATTTGATTTATTTGATTTATATGCCGGATAATAATTACCGTTGATTTCGATAAAGACCTCTTTATCGACCGTGTCTAACGAAGAGGAAAATATCTTATGCGAGGATGTTTTTCCGTTTTTATCCGTTGCCACTATCTCGCCAAGCTCGTCACTTACGTATTGCTTTCCAAAATTAAAGTTAGGATTCATAAACGCCGCGCAATATTTTCTGCCGCCGTATTCAAACACGTAAACATGCTCGTAGGATGTGTCTCCGCTCACATTTTCATTAGGAACTGCCGGAAGCATTGAGGTATTACCGCCTAAAATTATACCGATAACGGTAAAGAATACTATAAATGTTGCGGCAAGTGGCGCTACTCTTTTTACAAATGTCCTTCTTTGCCTTTCTCTATTTATGCGCTCCTTCTCTTCAACGTACTCCTCAATAAAGGAATAGTCAATATGATTCAGAGCTTCACTGAATTTTTCTTTTTTCATATTTTATATCCCTCTCTTTCAAGTGCGCGTCTTAAGCCTTCCTTAATAGCTGCTATTTCTTTATTCACTGTCGAACGGCTGACGGAAAGCTCGGACGCTATTTTATCTATAGGCTCTGCCATATAGTAACGGCTCATAAATATGTATCTTTGTCTCTTGCCAAGCGTTTTTATATATTCGCCGATAATTGCGCCAAGCCTCTGAGCTTCAAGCTCATCCGAGGCATTTTCCTCGTACACAAACATTTCAATTTCGTCAAACGAGTTCGTCAGTGCGGAGGGAACTCTTTTTTGCCTGCACATTTCGTTGTATTTATTTATCGACACCCTGCGGATGATAGATGTCAAAAATGCCTTGAGATGCGATGGGCGCTGAGGAGGCATTGCCTCCCACGCACCAACGTAGGTGTCGTTGAGACATTCTTCACAGTCCTCTTGGGCGCTCACAAAATTCCGCGCCACCACCAAGAGATATTTTCGGTACTTTTTGTCCGTTTCGCTTATTGCCCGCTCGTCGCGAGCAAAATACAGATCAATTATCTCCGCATCCTCAAGCGGCGGACGCAGCACACTTAAAAGTGACATAGCTTTTCCCCTTTATAAGGTCTTTCATAATATAAGTCAACAAATTTTAGAAAATGTGTAATAAATTTGAAAAAAATTTTCAAAAATTTTGAAAAAATACGCAAAAAGCTCCCACGAGGGAGCTTTTTTGTCATTTATTATCGGATTTTGATTTTTCAAGCTCCTGTTTTTGCTTTTTCTTTTTGAAATAGGTGGTCATAATGGCAACCATTATACAGTCAATAACGATAGCTCCCCAAAAGATTGGAGACTGAATGGACTCAATGAGATTTAAGTCCTTGCCAAGAATAATATAGCTTATCGCACTTGGCGCAATAGCAACAAGATTTGCTATCATATACGGAAAATATTTAAGTCCTGCCGAACCAAAAAGGAGTCCGAGCGCCTCATTGGAAAGGTTCATGGCGCGGAGAGTGAAGCTTAGGAGAAAGAGATTATCCGTCATCTCATAATAGGGACGAATCTTGGGAAATTTATCGAGTATCTTTTGTATCCAATCATCTTTGGTAAGTCTTCCCGTCCAGTACGGTACGGAAATATTAACTATTGTTCCAACTATCACTGTAGCAAGCGCCACGTCAAAAGGAAGAAGTGCCATGGTGGTTATAGCAATAACCGCATAGGGTACGAACACCACGAAGCCTTTAATGATAAAAGCAACGATAACTGCCATCGAGGTGAGTAGATAATTATCCTTAGTCAATTTGATAAAATCGGCAATGGTAAAATCCTCGTGCGTCGCAAGAAAGATAAGAAACGCGACGATACAAAGTCCCATAAAGGTGATGGGGATATATTGTTTTACCTTACTCCAACTGATTTTTTCTTTCATTTTTACTCCTGTATTCCCTTTGCCTCGGCGGTAGAGGGAGTTTTTTTCAAAAACATTATGAAAAACGGCAAGCTGATTATTCCCGTAATAGCATCCGAAATGGGTTGCGCCATTATTATTCCGTCAAGTCCCATAGTGGCGCTCGTGATGAGCAAAACGGGAATCAGCACAGCTCCCGAGCGCATAATTGCCATAAATGACGCCATCGCAGCCTTTCGTATGCTTTGATAAAGCATATTGCACGATACGGATATTGGCAAGAACCAAAGTCCAAGGGACGCATAGCACATAGCGGGTGTACCCACCTCAATTACTGCAGGATCCTTTTGGAACAGGGATACGATGGTAGGTGCGAAGATAAATCCGAGCGTTGCAAGTGCTCCAACGGAAAAAGTTCCAAAAATCATAAGGAATTTTGTTCCCTTTTTAACCCTATCATATTCCTTGAGCTCGTAGTTGAACGAGCTGAACGGTTGATATCCTTGACCTATGCCAAGTCCTACGCACATCACGAAGGACGAGTATTTTTGTACTATGCTCATAGCCGCAATCGGCGCGTCGCCAAAGGGCTTGATGAGGTTATTGAGAAGTCCGTTTGAAACGGATGTGAGTCCTTGACGAATGAGGGACGGGAGTCCCATTTTGAAAATGTTAAAATACACCTCAAATTCTCTTGCCATGAGCTTGAGAGAAAGCTTACTTTGTGCAAATTTTAAATAAAGCACGAGCAATATTGTAAAGCTTACCATTTGGGATACGGCGGTGGAAAGTCCCGCACCGTAAATGCCCATATCAAGTTTCTCAATGAGAAGATAATCGCCTAAAATATTCAAAATTCCTCCGGTAGTCAAACCGAACATTGCATAAAATGCTTTTCCCTCATAACGAAGTACGTTATTAAGCACAAGCGAGCAAATGAGGAATGGGCAGGAAATAAGAACCCACATGCCGTAGTCCTTCGCATAGGGCAATATTGTCTCCGTGCTTCCAAGAAAGCGCAAAAACGGCTCTAAAAATGAAAGTCCCAAAGCCGTCATAAGCTCACCAATAACTCCACCGCATACAAACGCCGTGGTACAGTAGCACGAAGCGCGGTCTATATTTTTTTGTGCAAGATATTTTGCAACGTATGTGCCCGCACCGTGACCGAGCATAAAGGCAACTGCCTGAATTATGCACTGAAGCGTGAAAAGTATTCCCGTAGCCGCCTGCGCGCTATCGCCAAGACCACCCACGAAATACGTGTCCGCCATATTATATATATTCGTTATGAGCATAGAGATCGTCGTCGGTATGCCAAGCGAAATTATTATCTTTGAAACCGAATCCTCGGTCATCCTCTTGTGATATGCTTCTGATCTATCCATTTTTTCCTCTTATATTAATTCTTTAAATTTTGATTTATCGGGGAGATAGGTTGTTGGTACGTATTGTTCTTTTT
>CANBDB010000102.1 GCA_947367285.1 uncultured Clostridia bacterium
AATGTGCAAGGTTAAAAAACTTACTATATTATTTGGAGGAAACATTTAATGTCTACTTATTTTGCTAATGCAAATACCATTGAAAGAAAATGGTATGTTATAGACGCTGCTAACAAGCCCCTCGGTAGAACTGCAGTTGCTGCTGCTAACATTCTCCGCGGTAAGCACCGTCCTGAATTCACACCCCACGCTGACTGTGGTGAATTCGTAATCATCATCAATGCTGACAAGGCTATCCTTACAGGAAGAAAGCTTGAGCAGAAGTACTACTACCACCACTCCGGTTACATCGGTGGTATGAAGTCCGTTCAGTACAAGACTCTTATGGCTACAAAGCCCGAGCTTGCTATGACTCTCGCAGTTAAGGGTATGCTCCCCCACAACACACTTGGCGCAAAGGCTGCTACACGTCTTAAGGTTTACGCAGGCGCTAACCACAAGCACGAGGCTCAGAAGCCCGTTGCTGTTGAAGTTTAATGAAAGGTAGGACGAAGAATATGTATACAAGCTCAAAGCCCTATTTTTACGGCACAGGTAGAAGAAAGAAATCCGTTGCTCGTGTAAGAATCGTTCCCGGTACAGGCGTTATTACAATCAACGGCAAGGATATCGACACATATTTCGGTCTTGAGACACTCAAGCTCATCGTTAACCAGCCCTTCGGTGTTACAGGCACAGAAGGTAAGTGGGACATCATCGCTCTTGTAAACGGTGGTGGTATCTCCGGTCAGGCAGGCGCTATCCGTCACGGTCTTGCTCGTGCACTTGTTGCAGCTGACGAGGCTAATAAGCCCGCTCTTAAGGCAGCTGGCTTCCTTACACGTGACCCTCGTATGAAGGAAAGAAAGAAATACGGACTCAAGGGCGCTCGTCGTGCTCCTCAGTTCTCCAAGAGATAAAAAACAACAAATTATGCTTTTTACAACACCTGCAGTTTTGTGGGTGTTGTTTTTTATCTCTGTCGAACTGAGGCTAACCCGAAGCACAGCATTCGGGTCATGTCGCCCTAAAAACAGTCCACAGGACTGTTTTATTAACGGGCTCACAGTTCACAAAGAGATAATCAAAAGTTATCAATATTCAAAAGCTTCACTGTATTGTGGAGCTTTTGTTTTTTTATTGAAGTTTGCAAAGTTGGGTTTTGATTATCTCGCAGAACTGAGGCTGGCGAAACCACAGGATTTCGCCATGTCGGGCTAAAAACAGTCCACTGGACTGTTTTTTGACGCCGAGCTTTGATGTTTTCGGCTCGTCCGAAATGGAGGCGTGAGCCGACAAATCAAACTCGCGAGGATGCTTGCATCCTCAGCTCACCTAGTTCACAAAGAGATAATCACCCACTTGGGATTATTTCGATATACAAAAAGCTCTGCTACGGCAGGGCTTTTTGTTATGTAGGGGCGTTCATTGAACGCCCACGGGCGACCGATGGTCGCCCCTACGGACAATGGCGGTTCAACTATATGTTGAGCCGTCTTTTCTATATATTTCAACAATATCAGCTATTCTAATTGACAAAACGCTCTAAATGTGGTATAATACACTCGCTACACATCTTAATATACCCTTTACAAGGGGGAATACTATTTTGGTAAAAATGTATTCTCTCTCCCTTTGTGATGGGTAGATGTGTAGCAACATTGAGAGGTACGTTTTTCGTGCGTCTCTCAATGGGACGCACTTTTTATACTTAAGGGGGAAATTATGTTTATCAGTTTTTCCAAAACTATTGCAAGATTTGGTGGCTTTAGGCTGGGCGTTGGAATGCGTGTGAATAAAAAGAACGCAATTTGGGTGTCCCTAATTGTAATGTTTGTTGCTATGTTCAAAGCCATGTGGTATATGATGATCCTGTGTGGATGGCTTATTTATGCTATGTTTTATGGAATGTATTGGTGTATAAAGAAAATTGTCGGTGCATCTTCCAAAAAGCAGAAAAGCACACAGCCAAAGGTTACATACAGTGAAGTATCTCAAAACACTACTCCAAATAACACCAATAATGAAGAAAAGGATGATACACCGATTATGACGAATTCTCCCGAAAACAATCAAAACAATAATTCTGGAAACAAATCGCCTAAGAATAAGTCTGCAATCGTAAGATGGGTTGTGGGTGGCTTTTTCGCTATGTTTGCATTGGTAAACGGATTTCATTATTCCAGCTTGTTTTTGTTGCTTTCGGCATTCTTGATGTTCCCACTATCTTTTGTTGAGGACTTCTTAAAGAAAATCAACGTAAAAACTGTAGTAGCAATTATTTTATCCGTTGTTCTGTTCTTTGTGGGTGTTTTGACTTCGCCGCCATCGGATTCGGTTGATGATCCTTCCGATGATACAAACCAAAGCCAAACAAACGATGATAACAATAATGGTGGTACAACCAATGGCAACGGTTCAAACGAAACCACTCCCACAGACAAATATTCCAATCTCAAGGAATTCATAGTAGAGTATAACAAATTGTCGAAAACCGATATTACCAGCACTGTCGAGATAGATATACAAAGCCCCGAATATTACAGGACTGAATTTAGATTAAACGCCTATAAAAACGCTCCTGCATATAAAGCTAATCTTGGCAACAACACCATTGAAATTATCAACTCCAATTATGATGGAATTTTCGGGTCTGACTTAAGAATCTATGTTATTGTAGATACCTTGGAAGAAGCTACAGAGGTTTTTGAAACATTCTGCAAGGCTTGTGATCCCGATATAACACAGACAGACTTTGACAATTTCTACAGGTATAATGCTTTGGATAAAGAATATGGATGTTCAATTACAATCGGGGGCATAAGCGGATTCGTCAATAAGAAAGCAGATGGATTCGATATTATGCTTGATGCTAAACCGGACTATTTTGCCGATTGATGTTGGTGTGATTTTGGTGCAAATTTGGTGCAACACTTTATGTGACGATACTCACGATATTCACGATATCGCACGATAAAGCTACGATATCACACGATATTACACGATGTTCACGATATCAAACAGTATTGCTAAAACTCAAAGAGATAATTGGTTTACAAATATCTTATGCAACACCAACTTTGCAGTTGGTGTTGTTTTTTTGCCGCTCCGTGTCATTCTGAGCTTGTCGAACTTTTCCGTCGGAGATCCCGTCTGCACTTTGTTTGACGCTGCTTCGCAGTTCGACTTCGCTACGCTACGCTCAGGATGACACGACGGAAAAGCACGAGCCACAGGCGAGTGGAATCTCGGAGCGGATTTATCGGGATATTCAATTTGTAAAAACTCTGCCGTCCATATAATTAAGCGAAGCGAGTCGGCAAGCTTGCTTGGCAGCGAGCGAGTGCAGATTGCTCTGCGAACGTTTTGCGAAAAGCAAAACAGAGTGCGTAGCACCGCATCGCAAGATGCGAAGTTCGCAAAGAGTATTTACTTTTGCTGAAATATATGATACAATGAAACTGTTAAAAATTCTAATTCGCAGGAGACGCTTGAAATGAAAGAAAATATTATCGCAGGTATTCTATTCTTAATATCATTATTTGCGCTTACAGCAAGCATCCGTTCCTTTATGGGAAAAGGATTTCTTTTGAACAATGCATATATTTATGCTTTGAAAAAAGATAGAGAGAAAATGGACAAAGCGCCATACTACCGCCAAAGTGCAATCGTCTTTTTATTTATCGCTTTTATATTTATATTGAACGGCATTCAGCTCATAACGAAGACCGAATGGCTATTCTACGTGGTCTTGACAGTGATGGCGGCGACAGTAATATATGCTATTGCGTCGAGTATATTGATTGAGAAAAATAGAGGGAAAAAACAATGAAAAAAGTATTTATGTGCAGTTTGGTTAAGGGTGGTTTGCTCGGAGGAGCAATATACGTTGAGCCCGAGTCAGTTACTTATAAGACCAACAAGCTTACAGTGGACAAAAAGTACAGAAATTTAGTGTTACTTAAAAAGGATATAAAAGAAATCACTTGGAAGAGAGTAGTATTTCCCGTTGCCACGTTCCGTATGGCAAATGGTGAGGAATACAGTGTGATGATATTTAATCGCACGGGGTTTGAAAAAGCGTTAGGGTATGAGGGGACTTTTGCGTCTCGTTGATGGACATCTTAACAGCTTTGAGACGGATAATATTTAAAGGAGAACCCATATGGAAAATAAAAGAGCTTTAGTAGCATTTTTCTCACGCGCGGGGGAGAATTTCTTTCCCGGTGGGATGAGATATATTGAAAAGGGAAACACACATATTGCTGCGGAAATTCTCGCGGAGCTTACCAATGCGGATCTGTTCGAGATTAAAAGCAAGGTGGAGTATTCGGCAGTTTACAAGGAGTGCGTTGCGCAATCCATATCCGAATACAAGGGTAATATGAGACCTGAATTGAAGGAAAATATTGATATTAGTGACTACGATATTATCTTTCTCGGTTATCCCAACTGGTGTGGCACAATGCCCATGCCCGTGTGGACCTTCCTTGAGAGCCACGATTTTGCGGGCAAGGTTGTATGTCCCTTCTGCACAAACGAGGGTAGCGGGCTTGCAAACTCCCTGTCCGACATAGACAAGCTCATTCCCGGGGCAAATAGAAAAGCGGGCTTATCCCTCAAGGGCTCAAGAGTTCAGGAGTCAAAGTCCGAATTTGAAAAGTGGCTTACTGAAATTAGCTGATTTTGACGAGGTAATAAAATGGCAGGAGCAATAATTTGGAGCATAATAGTTTTTGGCTGTGCGTTTTTGTTTTTGGGTATTGGTATTTATGCCTCAAAACGTGAGAAGCCGATGTGGTTTTATTCCGGCACGACGGTTGATGCATCAAAAATTAGCGACGTGAAGGCTTACAACCGTGAAAACGCGAGAATGTGGGCGCTCTACTCACTTTGGTACTTTGTTTCGGGTGCGGTATATTTTTGGAAGGCGTGGATAGCAGTTGCCTTGCTCGTTCTCGCTTGCACGCTCGGAATGGGCATTTTGGCAGTTACATACCACAAAATCGAAAAGAAGTATAAGGTGAAGTAATATGATGGAACAAATTAAACTTTCTCTTTGCGACGAGGAGTGGAGCTTTGACGGTGTTACTCACGACAGGCAAATAGTTCGTGCTATAGTTCTTGATGATGACGGATATTTCTATTTCGTGCGCGTGGATCGCGATGATGATTTTGGCAGGGCGGTGTGCATTGAGACCGCCGGCGGTGGCGTTGAGGACGGCGAAAACCTCGAGATCGCCATTCAACGCGAGCTTGAAGAGGAGCTTGGTGCATCCGTTGAGGTCTTGTGCAAAATCGGTGTGGTGAGCGATTATTACAATCTCATTCACCGACACAATATAAACAATTATTATCTTTGCAGGGCGGTATCCTTCGGGGATACTCATATGACCGAGGATGAGATACATTCCTTTCATCTTTCCACCCTGAAGCTTACCTATGAAGAGGCGGTTGCGGAATATGAAAGGTGCAGACAAACACCTCTCGGCAGGATTATCGGCAATAGGGAATTGCCTATTTTAAAACGAGCAAAAGAGATTTTGGATAACAAGTAAATAATATTAAAAGCACTCACTTTACCAAAGTGGGTGCTTTTTTTGTGTGATAAATTGGGATTTAGCGAGAAGTTAGATTACTTGGGATTTAGGGGGATTTTGAAAAATCCCCCTATGACCCCAAA
>CANBDB010000103.1 GCA_947367285.1 uncultured Clostridia bacterium
TGTTGATACCCCTCGGCTGAAGCTCAAGTTAGTGCTGATGTGCGTCTACCCTCTGGCGAGTTGGATTGCCCGAAAAGTCGGAATTCTTAAAGGAAATAAATACCTCAGTTTTAATTTCGTTCATTTTTTACATCTCCATTTTGGATTTTACAGTAAATATATACTGATTTTATCACAAAGCATAAATTTTGTCAATGCTTACCAAGAAAAGCTCAAAAAAAGCACCCGTCGGGTGCTTTTTGTTACTATCTATAAACCGTAAATCCTCTGCGCATTCTCAAAGGTGATCTCGGCAATCTCCTCGGGCGTTTTGCCAAATACCGCAGCTATTGCGCCCACGGTGTATTCAAGGTTTGCAGAGTGGTTCATCTTGCCGCGCAAGGGATGGGGGGAGAGGTAGGGCGCGTCGGTCTCCACGAGCAATCGGTCAAGCGGAATGGTGGACACAACCTCGCGCACTCGGCTCGCGTTCTTGAACGTAACCACGCCCGAAAACGAAATGTACCAACCGCGGCGGATAAGCTCTCTCGCCATCTCGGATGAGCCGCTGTAGCTGTGGAATATGCCCTTTACACTTGGGTATTTAAGCGCCATTTCAAAGCAGTCTCCGTGCGCCTCGCGGTCGTGAATGATAACGGGCAAGCCGTACTTTTGTGCCATTTGCATTTGAGCCTCAAAAACATGTCTTTGCTTTGCCTTTACCTCGTCGGTGAGGTCATCAAGGTGGTAGTCAAAGCCGATTTCCCCTATTGCAACTATCTTGTTTTCCTTGCGGAGCGCCTCGTTGCAAATGCTCGCCTCGATCTTTGCGAGAGCCGCGTCAATATCGTCGATATAGAGGCAGTCCTCGGGGTGAATGCCCGATGAAACGTACATATTTTCATATTTTTTTGCCTGCGCTATGCACTCGCGCAAATTTTCGGGATTGGTCGCAATATTGACTATCGCCCCCACATGCTGTGCAAAAATTTTGTCAAGCAGCGCATCCGCACCGCCCTCATATTCGTTAAACCACGCGTCAAAATAATGCGCGTGTGAGTCAAAAAATTTCATATTTTGTCCTTTTTATTTTATAATAGTCGCTTTTTGAAAAAAGATCCGCAATAACTTTGGGAGCAACTTCGTCATCGTATCCGTAGCGTTTGCAATTATGATACTGTTTGTTTCGGACGCGCAATGCGCGCCCCTACACTTTATTCACATAAATTCCTTAATGTAGGGGCGGCCATTGGCCGTCCGTTTGGGATTAAAGTAACTTTTATTCGTAACGGGTCGTCGAGGTAGCGAAGCGGCGCGAGGATCTTAAAAAACAACACGGTGTGTTGTTTTTCTCCGAGCGTGACCGAACCGCAGTGAGACCGTCGACCCCTACAGAGTTAGATTGTATAATATCGTTCGCGTATAGCCGTATCGTTACGGCTATATAAGAGAGAATATCTTACAGAGCCTCCTTCCGCAGAGGGAGGTGTCACGAAGTGACGGAGGGAGTTCCCCATACAAATGAATGTTACTTTTATTTGAATAGCTACCGAAACTCCTTCGTAGATCCCTGCGCAAGCGCAGGTTTTACTCGACTCGCGTTGCTCTCTCGTAAAACTTCGCTCCGCTCAGGATGACTCGTAGGGGACGGCGCCTTCGACGTCTCGTTACAAAATAAAAGTTACATTCATTTCGAAACGGGAGGGGAGACCCCTCCCCTACGGTGAAATGGATATAGTTCGTGATGTGTCTTTGAAATTTAGCTACACTCCACTGCGAGAACCGCGAAGCTGATTAAAAGTTTTTGCCTACCCTTCAATGCGCTTAGTTCGTGTTGTGAACTATAAAACCCTATCAATCTATACTGCGACAATGACGAAGTCGCTACAAAAGCTTTTTTGCCTACTTTTTTCTCGAAAAAGTAGGGGAGATATCTCTCCCCCTTACTTATTATCTAATTCTCTCACCAAGGGGTGTTTCGGGGTCGAGGAAGAGCACTCTTACCTGTTCTTCACCGCTAGCAAGAATCATGCCGTTGGACTCAATTCCGCAAAGAGTTGCGGGCTTGAGATTGCAAACGAGCACGATCTTCTTGCCGATAAGTGCGTCGGGCTCGTAGAATTTTGCAATTCCGCTAACCACCTGTCTCTGCTCGTAGCCAAGGTCAACCTTGAGCTTAAGGAGCTTCTTCGCCTTGGGCACTCTTTCGCACTCAATTATCTTCGCCACGCGAAGCTCAACTGCCATAAAGTCCTCAATTCCGATAAGCGCAAGGCCCTCGGGCTTTTCAATCTTGGGCTCCTCGGGAGCAGGGGCAAATCTTGCCTTTCTCTTCTCTTCGAGCTCTGCAAGCTTCTTTTCCTCGTCAACTCGAGCAAAGAGAACCTTGGAGTCAAGCACCTCACCGCCTACGGTGAGTCCGCCAAACTGCTCGCCACCGATAGTGTCAAGTGTGCGCTTGTCCGCGCCGAGCATATTGAGGATCTCCTCACTTGTTTCGGGTGTGAAGGGCGCGAGAAGGATTGCACCCCAACGGATTGTTTCAAGAAGATTATAAAGCACAGTCGCAAGACGCTCTCTCTTGCTCTCGTCCTTTGCGAGTGACCAAGGAGTTGTCTCGTCAATGTACTTGTTAGCGCGTGAAAGCATTTCAAATACTGAAGCGAGCGCGTCGGAGAGGTGGTACTCATCCATATATGCAACGTACTCGTTGTACGCCTTTGTGCAAGCCGCCTTGAGCTCGTCGTCGAGCGCCTCGGGCGCGGTGGGTGCAAGAATCTTCTTATCGAAATACTTCTTGTCCATGTCAAGAGTACGCTTAACAAGGTTACCGAGATTGTTAACAAGGTCGGTGTTGTATCTCTTAATTACTGCTTCGTAAGTAATCGAACCGTCATTTGCATAGGGCATCTCGGAAAGAGCGTAGTAACGAACCGCATCAACGGAAAATTCGTCCGCAAGCTCGTCCGCGTAGATTACGTTACCCTTGGATTTGGACATCTTGTCCATACCGAAGTTGAACCAAGGATGGCCGAACACCTTTTTGGGAAGCGGAATATCAAGTGCCATAAGGAAGATGGGCCAATAGATTGTATGGAAACGGAGAATGTCCTTTCCAATCACGTGGCAATCGCAGGGCCACCATTTCTTAAAGCTCTCGCTCTGCTCCTCAAAGGACTTGTCGGGGTCAAAGCCGATGGCTGTGATATAGTTTGTAAGTGCGTCAAGCCAAACGTAAGTAACGTGCTTAGGATCAAAATCAACGGGAACACCCCAAGTAAAAGAGGTACGGGAAACGCAAAGATCCTGAAGACCGCCCTCAACCTTGAGGAAGTTGTTAACCATTTCCTTCTTTCTTGATTCGGGCTGAATGAAGTCGGGATTTGCCTCAATGTGAGCGAGAAGCTTGTCCGCATACTTGCTCATCTTGAAGAAATATGCCTCCTCCTCTGCTCTCTTTACCTCACGTCCGCAGTCGGGACACTTGCCGTCAACTGCCTGTGTTTCGGTAAAGAAGGACTCACAGGGTGTGCAGTACCAACCCTCGTATTTGCCCTTATATATATCGCCCTGATCGTAGAAGCGCTTGAACATTTTTTGCACTGCTCTCTCGTGGTAGTCGTCAGTTGTGCGGATAAAGTAGTCGTAGGACGTGTTCATCTTGTCCCAAACACCCTTGATCTCACCTGCAACACCGTCAACGTATGTCTTGGGAGTGATGCCTGCATCCTTTGCAAGATCCTCGATCTTTTGACCGTGCTCGTCAGTACCGGTGCAGAAGAAAACGTCAAATCCGCGCGCTCTCTTATAGCGAGCCACCGCGTCGGTCATGATTACCTCATAGGTGTTTCCGAAGTGGGGCTTGCGAGATGCATACGCAATAGCCGTAGTAATGTAATATTTTGGTTTAGTCATAATAATTCTCCTTCTCCTTCGCGAATGGGCGAAGGATATGTAATTTTATTTGATTATCGATTAAAATTTTCCCCAGTAGCGCATAATCTCGTCCACTACAAGACGTGTTGCGAATTCGATGGAGTCGGCTTCAATGGTGCAAGCCGCCGCCTTTGTGTGTCCGCCACCGCCGAAATGCTTTGCTACTACACTCACGTCAAACGCGCAGGACGAGCGAAGCGAAATTCTGAATGAACGGTATGCCGTGGATTGACGAACACTCATCGCGATTTTTACACCGTCAACCGCGCGAGCGATATCAACGAGCGTTTCAAGATGCTCGTCCTCAAGCTCAAGCTTCTCTTTAAGCTCGTAGGGGAAAAGCACCGCCGCAATCTTGCGGTTGTTGTAAAAATGAATATTTTGAAAGCCTACCGCCTCGGCAGCGAGCATTTTTTCGCTCTTGCAATCAAAAAGCCTATGATTTATCTCCGCCGCGTCAATGCCTGCTTTTATAAGCTCCGCAGCGCAAAGATGGGTGTGAGAGGATACGTTTGAATACTTAAAGCATCCCGTATCGCTCGAAAGCGCCGCATAGATAAGATCATAAGCATCGCGCGGAATTTCACCGAGCGCGCCCATTTCTTGAAGTCGAGTAGTGATTTCAAAAATAATCTCTCCACTTGCCGCATAGTCGGCACGAATATAGTTGTCCGCATATTTTGTGCAGTTGCTGTGGTGGTCGATCATAAGGTCGATCTTGCCCTCAAAATAGGGGTAAAGTGTGCCAAGCTGACTCGGACTTGCCGTGTCAACTGTGACTACTCGCTCAAATTCAAAGCTTCTGTCAATATTGTCAAATCTCGCACTTCTCTGATGCTTTTCAGTAAGAAAAGCAAGGCGCGAGGGTATCTCGCTCTCGCAGGTGCAAAGTGTTTTTGAACCCATTGCCTCAAGCACGAGCTTTAGTGCAAATGCGCTTCCAATGGCGTCCGCATCGGGACGAACATGGAAAATAACGAGCGTGTTTTTGGGCTCTCTTAAAAGCTCGCAAGCCTCGTCAAGCTGAAATTCTTTGAATGAACGCATTACTCTTCACCGTTGCCTTCCTCAAAATCCTCTGAGAAGGTAATGCTGTTGAGCAATTTTGAAATATGCGCACCGTGAGCTACACTGTCGTCAAGAATAAAGGTGAGCTCGGGAGTAATTCTTAAATTGAGTCTCTGCGCTATTTGTGAGCGAATGTAGCCGCTTGCCGCCTTCAAGCCCTTGGCAAGCTCCTTTTTGTCGCCGCGAAGCGCACTGTAATATATCTTTGCATATTTGAGGTCGGGGGTTACGTCAACCGCGGTTACGCTTACAAATGCACCGCTTACTCTCGGGTCCTTTACGTCACGAAGGATTGCCGCAAGCTCCTTTTGTACCTCATCATTGATTCTACCTCTACGATAATTTGCCATTTTTTCACCGTCCTTTTCGGTTTTTTACATAATAATTCATATTAGTATAACATAAACTAAAAGGATTATCAAGGGATATAATAAAAAAGTTTCAAATTTTGGTTTGTGGAGTGGTTAGATTGCTTGGGATTTAGGGGAGCTTTTGAAAAAGCTCCCCTATAACCCCTCAAAACTTTTTGGAGAGCTTCGCAAACAAATTCCGCGCAAATTGTTCCGCACCGAGATTCTATCGGTCACCCAGCCGGACACGAAGTGTCATTCTGGACTTTTTGCGCTTGCGCAAAAAGGGGCGACAGAATCTCGGCT
>CANBDB010000104.1 GCA_947367285.1 uncultured Clostridia bacterium
GGTAAAGTCTTTAGCGTAAACTAAATGGCGATCCCCTCATCCGTCACCTATCGGTGACACCTTCCCCTCAGGGGAAGGCTATTGTTAGATTTTACACGATACGGCTACGTTTAGTAGTAGCAAATTACACGTTTTTCGAATAATGAGAAAAACGATTGCGTTGGGAGTTGGAGAATTCCAACGCGTAATTTGCGCGAGATTTAGAAGATTTTATATGCACTATATGGCTACAATGACTAAGTCTCTTGAAAAGTTTTTTGCCTACTTTTTTTCAAAAAAGTAGGTCCCCTAAATCCGCAGTAATCTAACTTCCCGTCAAATCCCAATTTATTGTACAAATTTGCATTACCCGTTGCAATTTGCCTTTTATTGTGCTATAATATACGTATCGAATGAGAAAGGAGAACGTACAATGACTCTTTGCGAAAGCTGTGTATATTTTGACTACGACGAGGAATACGAGGACAATGTTTGCACGATAAATCTTGACGAGGACGAGTACGTCCGTTTTTCACAAAGCAAGGGTAAACAGTGCCCGTATTACAAATTCTACGACGAATACAAATCGGTTCACAAGCAAATATAAAAGCAAAAACGGCGGGTTTACCGCCGTTTTATTTTATTCTTCAATCAAAATTGCTCTTGTGGGTGAACCCTCAAAGCCCTCAATATTCAGGGGCGCGCAATTTAGGATATATCTTCCCTCTCGCACGTTGCTTAGCACTATTCCCTCAAGCAAAACAATGTTCTTCGAGAGTAAAATTTTGTGCACCGCCATCGGCGCGTTTTCAGGCCCAACACTTTGACTCTCGTTGCCAAGCAAAAGGATTTCCGCATCCGCAAAAACGCGAGCGGCTTGTTCGGTCACGGTTGCCTCTCCCTTAATCAAGATGCGCTTTTGTGCCCCAAGAGTCCCTGCTTTTTCAAGTATTTTGTGGGCAGTTTGAGCATCAATTTCGCCCTTTTCTTGTGCGACAAAGCACTCACCAACGAAATGCTCAAGCGGAATTTCATCAACCGATTTTCCGTCCTCAAAAAAGTGGAGTGGTGCATCTATATGCGTGCCATTGTGAGCGCACAACGAGATCTTGGAGAGATTATACGTCTCTCCCCTTTTCATATCCATAATTCTCTCGCCCCAGGGCGCAGGGTCACCCTCGTACACACGGCTTGAGAGCACCTCTTGAGAAATATCAATAATCTTCATATCAATTCTCCGCTGCAGTAAGCGTATTTTGAAGGAGCATTGTTATCGTCATAGGTCCAACACCTCCCGGAACGGGAGTTATGTAGGATGCAACCTCACTTACGGATGCGAAGTCCACGTCTCCCGTGAGCTTGCCCTCGGCATTTCTATTCATACCAACGTCAATAACTACAGCGCCCTCTTTTACCATATCCGCGGTAACAAAATCCGCCTTACCAATCGCAACCACGAGTATGTCGGCTCTTTTGCAAACGTCCTTCAAATCACGGGTCTTGCTATGACAAACGGTAACTGTGCCATTCTCCGCAAGGAGCAAGAGCGCCATTGGCTTACCAACGATATTCGAGCGCCCGATAACCACACATTCCTTGCCGGAAATTTCAATATTTGAGCGCTTGAGAAGCTCCATAATACCCGCAGGTGTGCAGGGCAAGAATTTCGGATCGCCAATAGTAATTCTACCCACGTTGTAGGGGTGGAATGCGTCAACGTCCTTCTCGGGTTTTATGCGGAGTATAATCTCTTCCTCGTCAAGATGCTTTGGAAGTGGAAGCTGTACCAAAATCCCGTGTACCGTGCTATCACAGTTGAGCTTATCAATAAGAGCATTGAGCTCGTCCTGCGTGGTGCTTTCGGGCATCTCATAAACCCAAGAGTTAAATCCAACCTGCTCGCATGCCTTCTTCTTGTTTCTAACGTAGACTTGGGATGCAGGGTTGTCTCCTACGATTATAACCGCAAGACCGGGGCGCGTGCCCGTTTTTTCACTATATACTTGTACCTTTTGTGCAATCTCCTCTCTAATTTGAGCCGAAATTGCTTTTCCGTCTATTATTTTAGCCATTTTTAGTGCCTTCGTTGTCTTCTTCATTCTCTTCGGATTCTTTATCCTCTTTTTCAGATTCTTCGCACTCCACCTCAATCACAGGTGCATTATTTGCCGTTGCAAGCTTGGAGTCGGGATGGTTTTTAACGTGGATAAGTCCCAAAATAATAAGAGCCGTTGCCACCGCAAAGAGAAGGAATCCGAGGAGCTGGGAAACTCTTATGCCCGTGTTGCCGATAAAGAGCGCGTCGGTGCGAAGTCCCTCGATAAACATTCTTCCAAAACCGTACCAAGCGATATAGTAAAGTGCGTTTTGTCCCTCAAATTTCTTCTTTTTGTACACAAGATTGATGATAACAAAGCCAAGGATATTCCAAAGCGACTCATAGAGGAAAGTGGGATGAACGTATACCATGCCGGCAGTTCCAAAGTCACTAATCGTATTGCTTGAGATAAGTCCCATTCTAAGAAAGTAGAGAGGATGTCCCTCTTGAACCAAACCACCAAAGGCTTCACCGTTAAAGAAGTTGCCCCAACGTCCCATTGCCTGCGCAAGCATTACACCGGGGCCTGCACAGTCATAAAGAGTTCTCCAATTTATCTTTTTTATAAGGCAAACTACTACTATTGTGATCATTCCTGCAATAATGCCGCCATAGATTGCAAGTCCGCCACTTCTGAGGTTGAGCACGTCCCAGATACTATGGAACTGATTCGGACTGAACGCAACGTAATAAAGTCGCGCGCCTATAACACCGAAAAAGATGGTGAAAATTGCAATATCGGTAAGGTGGTCAAAGGAAATTCCCGCCTGCTTGCAGCGCCAACCTGCGTACGCAATAGCCATAAGCATACCAAATGCGATTACCACACCGTACCACATAATTTCAAAGTCGCCAATCTTAAAGGCAACATTGCTAATCTCTCCGCCCTCAATACCAAGACCGGGGAAAGAAACTGTAATATTTTTTAACATATTATCCTCCATTCTGCAAGTAGTGCAAAATTATTTTTTAATTATCGAAATAGCAAAAGTGTCGGGAGCGAAGGCACTCTCAAAAACGCGGCAAACGTCCTCATAGGTAACCCCCTCGATTATTCTCCTGTATTCAAAGATATTTGCGCCCTCAAACGTGAAATTCATAACCGAATTTGCTATATCGTCAACGGACTCAAAATCCCTGATAAACTCCGCAAGGAGCACTCTCTTGCATCTCACAAAATCCTTTTGTGAAAGTCCCTCCTTCCTAGCACGGCTTATATAGTCATGTAGCTTTTCAAGCACGAGCATCGGGTCTTCGCTCTCAGCATATATCGAGTGGAACGCAAGGTCGCGCGTTATCGAATAACCGTAAGAATAGGACTCATTAATAATTCCGTTTTCAAAAATATCATTGTAAAAATCCCCCGCGCGTGAGAAAAGCATTTCACCGAGTATCGTCATCTCGGCATCGCGCTTTAGGCGCTCGTAGGCATTTTCACTTGGCAAAATATCCTTCATACCGATCTCAAAAATCGGCTGGGATACGGGCATTATTTTTTCTATTTTCGACTTATGCACGGAATTTGCATAATTTATTCGTGGCAGGATTGGTGCGCTTGTCCTTTCCCTTTTGGGAAGAACCTCGTCCACTACTCTCACGACCTCATTCTCGTCCAGGTCTCCCGAAACCACGAGCGCCATATTGGAATATCTGTAAAAAGACTCGTAGCAATCAAAGAGCACCTCGTGAGTGATCTTTTTGATTGTTTTCTCCGTTCCAAGCACGTCATGAGTAATATTCTCATCTCCGTACATAGCAACAAGAAGATTTTGAGACACCACGTCATACGGACTGTCAAGGCACATCTTAATTTCCTGCGTGATGATACCTCGCTCGCTGTTCACGTTTTCCTTCGTGAAATATGGGTGGTAAACAAAGTCGATAAGTCCGCGAAGCGCCTCAAAGAAATTCTCCGTGCAGGAGAACATATAAACCGTCTTGTTATTTGACGTATATGCATTTCCATCCGCACCGATGGCGGCAAGCGATTCTATCGCATCAACTCCATCCTCGCTTGAAAAGAGCTTGTGCTCAAGAAAATGCGCTATTCCGTAGGGGTAGCACTTTTTTTCTCCGTCGCAAAGCGAGCCGCACTCATATATAGAGCCAAGCTTAACACCGAGAAGTGCTGTCTTTACTGTCAGCTTTTTCGGAAAAACGTAAACGTCAAGTCCGCTTTCGTGCTTGTAATAATAGTATTTCTCGCCTATTTTTTCGTCGTAGAAGGTCACGAAATTATATTTCATCGCTCTCCCCCTCTCCCTGTCTCTCGCCCTTGAGGAAGTAGACTGTGTGAAGCTCAAGCTTTTTTGCTGCATTAATCACATCATCAAGAGAAAGCGCCTCTATTTTTTTAAGAAAATCGCTTACAGATGCATCAATCCCGTTAATAATTCTACCGAGGTAAAATCTCTCTATAGCATTTGGAGAGTCGGAAACTGCATTGTAAATGTTGTATATTGATTTTTTAGCGGCAAGAAGCTCCTGCTCGCTCACACTTCCGTTCTTTATATCGTCAAGCTGAGCCTCAATAGCACCGCGAGCAAGCTCATAATTCTCCGTGTCAATACCCGTAGTAACGATTATAGCACCGCGAGCACTATTATATACCGAGGAACATTCGTAGCAAAGCGAAAGCTTTTCGCGCACGTTGACCATAAGCTTCGATATGGGACTTGCACCGAGAATTTCATTGCAAAGAAGTGTCGCGTAATAATCCTCGTCGCGCCATGTAATGCCAGAATTGTAGCCCATAACAAGTCGTCCTTGAGTTACGTCCGCACTCTCAATTACTTCCTTTGGCGTGCATCTTATGGCAAGCCTCGGTATCGTAGAAGTCGCCGCCCTACACTTTTTGTGTCTCTTGGGCGAAAATGCACCCTCAAGCTGCGCCATAACCTCCCCGGGAGATCGCTTTCCAACGTAAAAAGCTAAAATTCCCGCATTTTCGACAGCATCAGTGTATACTTCATAAATTTCATCAGCCGTTGCGCCGTCAATTTTCTCACACATTGTGTCAAGCTTGTCAAAAATGCCAAGCTCAGCGAGCATCTCCTCGCGACATCTTATAGCCGCATATGTTCTTGGCTCGTTTATTTGCGAGAGTATTATACTCTTGTAGTTTTCCTTTTCGCTCTTTACAAACTCCTCGCAAAAGCGCCCCGTTTCCCCATCCTTTTTTGGGGAGTACAAAATTTCAGCAAGTAGATTTAACACCTCGGGCATAAGATCCTCACCGTTCTCGGTGTACGCGGAATCAATAATGTCCGCCGAAATGCCGAGCAGCTGTGTATCGTCAAATTTTTGATTTTTCAAGCTCACAAGCGTAGCGTAAAGCTCGTCGAGCTTTATATTTATTTCCTTTTGGGTGGGCAGCGACTTAGTCCCTCGCTTGAGCACCGACAAAAATAAGGAGCGCTTTACGGAGTCTTCCCTGCTGGTCGGCAGGGTGAGATAAACCGAGATGTTCTCACTCTTAAATCTATCGGTGTAGTAGCAATATGCACCAATGCCCGCACCGTTTTCTATGTATTTAATATCACTCATTAAGTA
>CANBDB010000105.1 GCA_947367285.1 uncultured Clostridia bacterium
AGCCGAGATTCTGTCGCCCCTTTTTGCGCAAGCGCAAAAAGTCCAGAATGACACTTCGTGTCCGGCTGGGTGACCGAGTTACTTTACATCAAAAGGGGAACTCCCTCCGCCTCGTTCCTCGGCACCTCCCTCTGCGGAAGGAGGCTCTGTTAGATCCGCCTCGTTTTATAGCCGTATAGTTTGCAAACGGCTACAGTTTCACAACGAAATTATATCTAATTCCGTAGGGACCGGCGTCCTCGACGGTCCGTCATAATGGAGTTTTATCCGAGAATACGGCTACACCCAAATAACATCTCACTCTCAAACTCCGTAGGGACCGACGTCCTCGACGGTCCGAAAAAACCGTTAGCATAAACTAAATGTTGTTCCCCTCATCCACCACTTCGTGGTCCCCCTTCCCCTCAGGGGAAGGCTTAATTAAAATCAATCATCCATTATCCCTCATTTTGATTTGAGGAATACGTGTGATGAAGCACGCTACGATGGCGGTGATGATTATCTCGGGGATCATATACGTTCCGTTATAGATAATTGAATAAACTATCGCTAGCGCGTCGCCTGAGAAGGCATCAAGTATCGCCTGACCCCACGCGGGAAATCCGTCCTGTGTGAAAAACCACTCCGCCCAAGCGCCAAAGAATACTGCGCCCGACACTATATGAGCGAGGTATCGCAAGGAAATTGCCACGATTGAGCCGAGAACGATTGCCTTTTTCGTTTCAAATCTATTTCTGAAGATACCGCCAAGACCGAGCACGGTATACGCGATAACGTAGTCAACGAGCAACACGATAAGTGCGCGCCACCATATCATTTGTGAGTCGCCCGGCAAGAAAAATGAGCTTACGGTATTAAAACCAAGTAACATTTGCATCACGGAATAAGCAAATGCGGTAAGTATTCCCCACTTTGTGCCGTACATATAGGCAACAATGATTATCGGGAGCATACTCGCGATGGTAAATCCGCCGCCAAAGGGCAAATTGAGGAACGGTACTGCCGCACATATTGCGGAGATGGATACCGCAAATGCGATCATTATCGCACTGACGGTAAGGGCTTCGGTTCTTTTTTTGTTTTCTTTCATAATATAAGAAAACCTCCTTAAAACAAATTCAACCACACGAAAAAGTCCGTGTGGTTGTTATTTTTTGAGAATTTTCTCTTAGTACTACCTACGCCGGCATTATCCGTATCAGGTTTAAGGGTTTGACACATTTTTGAAAATGCATCATCTCAGCAATAAGCACCCCTGACTTCTTATGTGGTTGTGAGTACAGTTTAGCACATTTTTTGCGCGTTGTCAAGTACTACTCTCAATCTCAACGTACTTTTCAAGCGCACGGTTGAGGGATTTGAGCGCATCGGCATTTTTATTAGGACGAATACTTATATATGGTTTTGAGGAAAGTATAATCTTCATCTTGCCGTCAAAGCTCTCCTCGACCTCGCTCCAGACGTCGATATCAATATGCGCGGGAATTATCTTAAATTCAGCCCCGTCCTGACTTATTGACGTTATCTTGCATTTGAGCGCATTTGCACGGATGAGTGCGATCATAAGGAGATTTTCCGCAGGCTTGGGAAGGTCGCCGTAGCGGTCGATCATCTCGTCCATTATATCAAGTCTATCGTATTCGTTTTCGATAAGTGCAATTCGCTTATAAAGTCCCATTCTTTGTGATGAGAAGGTGACGTATTTTTCGGGAATGAAGGCATTGAAATTGAGATTTACCAAGCATTCCTGCTTTTCTTCAACCTTTTCGCCCTTTTCTTCAAGCACCGCCTCGTTGAGCAGCTTGATGTAGAGGTCATATCCCACCGCATCAAGATGTCCGTGCTGCTCCGCACCGAGCATATTACCTGCTCCGCGAAGCTCAAGGTCGCGTATGGCAATCTTAAATCCTGCGCCGAACTCCGCATACTCTCTTACTGCTTCAAGTCGCTTTTGCGCTATTTCCGTAAGCGCCATATGCTTGGGATAGGTGAAGTATGCATATGCGCGACGGCTTGAACGTCCAACTCGTCCTCTAATCTGATGGAGCTGGGAAAGTCCCAAGCGGTGCGCGTTATCAACGATAAGCGTATTCGCATTGGGAATATCAATTCCCGTTTCGATAATGGTCGTGCTGACGAGGATATCAATCTCACCGCGAAGCATTTCGCCCCAAATCTCCTCAAGCTCTTCCTTATCCATCTTTCCGTGTGCGACGGTAATTTTAGCATCGGGGAAAGCTTTTCCGAGGCGCGCGGCAACGGCGTATATGCTATCCACAAAATTGTGCATATAGAACACCTGACCGCCACGTCTCAATTCACGACGAATCGCTTCGTTTATAATGAGATCGTCCTCCTCAAGAACGTAGGTCTGTATCGGAATTCTATCAATGGGCGCTTCGTCGAGCACTGAGATATCCCTCAGTCCGCCCATCGCCATATTGAGTGTTCTCGGAATCGGTGTTGCGGAGAGGCTAAGCACGTCGATATTGCCCGCAATCTTTTTGAGCTTTTCCTTTTGGGCAACTCCAAAGCGCTGCTCCTCGTCAACAATAAGAAGTCCGAGATTATTAAATTCTATATCATTGGAGATGATGCGGTGAGTACCAATAATAATATCTATCTCGCCGCGCTTTAATTTTCGTTTGGTTACTCCCTGCTGCTTTGCGGTCTTAAAGCGCGAAATCATATCCACGTTTACACCGAATGCACGGAATCGTGAGAGCGCGGTTTGATAGTGCTGTAGTGCGAGAATTGTGGTGGGAACAAGAATAGCCACCTGCTTACCGCCAAGCACCGCTTTATATGCCGCTCGGAATGCTACCTCGGTCTTACCAAAGCCAACGTCACCGCAAAGGAGTCTATCCATTGGCATACTCTGCATCATATCGCTCTTGATATCGTTGATGGCTTCAATTTGAGCATCGGTCTCGTCATATTCAAATGCCGCCTCGAAATCGCGTTGGAAATCGTCGTCGCTCGGGAATGCAAAGCCGGTTGTTCTCATTCGGCGCGCATAAAGGTCGATAAGCTCCTTTGCCATCTCCTTTACTGCCGCCTTTGCCTTTGCCTTGGTTCTACCCCACTCAGCTCCGCCAAATCGCGAGAGCTTGACAAGTCCGTCATCTGAGTGCGCTCCAATATATTTTGACACCATATCAAGCTTTTCAACGGGCAAAAACAGTTTATCACTACCCGCGTACTGAATGGTGATATAATCGTGTCCAACACCGTCTTGCACTAGGTTTTCTATACCTGCGTAACGTCCGATACCGTATGCCTCGTGAACAACGTAGTCGCCCACCTCAAGGTCATTGTACGAGAAAATAGCCTGTGTATTACTCTTTTTCTTTTTACGGCGCATTGACTTGGAAACGGAGTTTATGCCGCCCGCTCTTCCCTCTCTATCGGTGGAGAGGATTGCAACTCGCGCGCTTGTGAGCTCGTAGCCACGGAATTGGTTTTTCCAATAGAGCCCTACGCTCTTTGGCTTTATTTCGTCGGATTCTATCGAGGTTTCAATTTCTCTCTCTGAAAGAAGTCCTGAGATATTCTTTGCAAAAACCTCGTTTTCGCAAAGCACTGCCACTGAAAATCCGCTTGCGATATATTGCTCTATATCCTCAAACAAAAGGTCGGTCTTTTCGTCATAGGATACGGTTTGCTTGCTTCTAAAATGGAAAATTCCGCTTGTATTCTTGCCCGAAAGTCCCTGTGTTATGGAGTCGGTGTGAAGTGTCACGTTTCTATCGCAAAACAGCTCGTAATGCGCTGCGGGCTTGGAATAATCCGTGTATTTTGCGGCAATAGTTCCGCCCTCAAGCAACTCCTCTATCACTTGATTTTGATGCCACTCTGCGCCTCGGAGACGTTCATTTATTGCATTCGTGCCCTTTACGATAACGCAAGTGCGCTCGGTAAAGTAGTCGAAAAGTGAGCATCTCTCGGGATAGACGAGAGTTATATACTTGTCTATAAATTTTAGAGAGCCGCCCTCACCAGAAAGTCCGTCAATAGCCGTTATCTCGCCGCTCATTTCAACAAAGGCATCGGGATTTTTGGACGTGCGAAGATGCTCGCTTATCGCCTCGCGAATTTTAGCTATTTTTTCAGTGTCCGCCAAAATTTCACGCGCGGGTGGAAGCTCGATGCACTCAACACCCTCTAACATTCTTTGCGTCTCAATGGAGAAAAGTCCCATTCGGTCAATCTCGTTGCCAAAGAATTCAATTCTTACAGGAAGGTCGGCACGTATTCTCTCACCGTAGTTATTAATATAAAATCCACCGGGTGCATAAACGTCCACGATACCTCCACGGTGGGCAAACTGCCCTGCACCGTCGACCATATCCACACAGGTGTATCCCGAAAGAGTGAGCGTTTTGCAAAGCTCCCTTGGGGTACTGATGGTTTGAGTGTCAATTCTTATGAGATTTTCTCGAAGCTTCTTTGGCGGAATGGTGTATGAAAGCGCCGCATCGGGCGTTGTGATTACCGCGTCAAGGTCGGAGTTGAGTATCCCAAACAAGACCTTAAGCCTCTCATGCTCATACTCATGGGAGGCGGTAATATTATAAAAGTTAAGGTCGCGATTAAGGTAGAATGCCGCGCCAAGTCCAAATTGCGAGAGCATTTTTTGGAGGCGGAGACATTCCTTTTCCTCAGGGCAAATGATAACGAGAGGATATCCTCCTCTTTGCTCCCTCGTATCCTCAATAAGGGATACGTAGGCGGCATCACTTGCGCCGTCGGAAAGTCCGCTTATCGCTATCGGGTAAGGCTTGTGCGTGCGAAACTCCTTTTTGACTGCGTCAAGGAGCTGCACGTACTCACTGTCCCGTCTTATTGCATTAGTAATAAAACTCATAAATTAATTCTTCTTATTGCAAATTTGCATTGCATCATCTATGGTTGCGCTAAGGATTTTTTCAAGTCCCTCGCAAACCGTTGGGAAGGTCGATTCAAGATTTTTGAGATCCTCCGCGGAAAACTCGGAAAGCACCCAAGATGCAAGGTCATACTCCGGGTGGGGCTTTTCACCAACACCAATCTTTATGCGAGGAAAGGTCTTTGTGCCGAGGTGCTCAAGAATACTTTTGATACCGTTGTGTCCGCCTGCACTTCCATCGCGGCGCACACGAAGGCGTCCCACTGGCAAGCTGATATCATCATAGATGATAATAAGATTGTCAGGGCTTATCTTATAAAAATCAAGTACCGCGCGAACGCACTCACCTGAGAGGTTCATAAAGGTCTGTGGCTTTACGAGAATAACTCTCTTACCCGCAATGGTTGCCTCGCCCCAAAGTCCACGATATCCGCTTCGGTTGACTGTAGCGCCGTATTTCTTGCAAATATAGTCTATTGCAAGAAAGCCCGCATTATGCCTTGTGTGAAGATACTGTGCACCGGGGTTGCCGAGTCCCACTACAACGTGGGAAACAGGCATACGGGATGCGGTATTTTCAGTTGATATTTTCTTAAAAAGTTCAAAAATGTCTGCCATTTTTACTCCTTGTAGGATTGTTTATTGTGTTTTTAAATTTTGATTTATAGGGGAGATAGATTATTTTGGAATAGCAGGGGGCTTTTTTGAAAAGCCGCCCCCTGCACCCCC
>CANBDB010000106.1 GCA_947367285.1 uncultured Clostridia bacterium
CCAATATTCCCCACTGCTGCCTCCCGTAGGAGTCTGGACCGTATCTCAGTTCCAATGTGGCCGTTCAACCTCTCAGTTCGGCTACCCATCGTCGACTTGGTGGGCCGTTACCTCACCAACTATCTAATGGGACGCGAGCCCATCTTAGCACAATAAATCTTTTGCATAATCCCCATGCGAGGTCTATGCGATATGCGGTATTAGCGTTCGTTTCCAAACGTTATCCCCCATGCCAAGGTAGGTTGCTCACGCGTTACTCACCCGTCCGCCACTAAGTTACCTTCGAGCAAGCTCTCCGGTAACTCCGTTCGACTTGAATGTGTTATGCACGCCGCCAGCGTTCATCCTGAGCCAGGATCAAACTCTCGAATAAATTGTATTAAAATCACTTCATACGAAGTGTTCCAATCAGTTCGAGCTTTTTTTCTTAGCTTCTTTTACTTTTGTTTGAGTAGTATTCTCTTTCAGAATTTTACGAGATCTTTTTTCGCACTATACTTTTGCTTTCGCTTTGTACTTCTTCAATCTCTTGTTGTTCAATTTTCAATGACCGATTTTTGACTGTACCCTCGAAAGTTTACAGCTTTATTATTCTATCACAAATCACTTCGTTTGTCAAGCCTTTTTTATCACTTTTCTAAACTTTTTTCGACTCGCCAGAGCCTCCCGCGTTTGCGACCTTGTTATATTACCACAACTCTTTACAATTGTCAAGAGCTTTTTTGAAAGTTTTTTAAAAATTTTTAATATTTTTTAAATTGCAAATCCGCCGTCAAATCCAATAACCTGCCCGGTCAAGAATCCACTCTTCTCCGTGGCAATCATAAATACAAATTCAGCAAGCTCATCAGCCTGTCCAATTCTGCCCACAGGAGTCTCGTCACACAACCCGGCCAGCGTTTCTTCGTCAAGCTCCGCATTCATTCCAGTATTGATAACCCCGGGTTCAATGCAATTTGCCGTGATGCCCGAAAGTCCGAGTTCTTTAGCGAGAGCTTTGGTAAATCCTTCAATGGCCGCCTTTGACGCGGAATAGGCAACCTCGCAGGACGCACCAACCTTTCCCCACATAGATCCGATATTAACAATTCTTCCAAAATGATTGGAGAGCATATTTTTTGCAACCTCGCGGGTGACAAAAAACGTGCCGCCAAAATTTGTATTCATTATATTATAATAGTCGGCATCAGTGGTTTCGGTAAAGAGTTTTATAAGCGAAATTCCCGCATTGTTAACGAGAATATCTACGCTTCCCATCTTAGCGATTGCATTTTCAACCGCCCTTGATGCCTCATCCGAGCGAGAAATATCAGCTCTTATCGCATATGCACCTGTTTTTGCGGAAAGTTCGTCCGCTGCAGCAACACTATTATTATATATGAAGGAAACTGTGTAACCCTCTCGCGCAAATTTCTCAACGCACGCGCGTCCAATACCGCGCGAGCCACCCGTAATAAGTACATTTTTCATCAAATACACCTGCCTTTTTCAGCGTTGGATATAGTTTATCACTTTTGATATGGTTTGTCAAGTTCAAATTAATAGTAATGGGAGAGCCGAAGCTCTCCCTTTTGAATTTATTTATCAACTAATCATACTGATAAAACCCAAGATCAGCGAGAGTAATACCGAGATTAAAGCTCGGCAACATCTCCGAGTTTATATAGTCCAACATACAATCAAGCTCTCTGATAAGCATTTTCTTTGCATCACTCGCCTTCTCGGAGTCGGAATACTGAAAATTATAAACGTGGGATGAGCCACTGAAGGTCTCGGGGTAAATATATCCCTCTCCCGAAAACGTGCTATCGTCATCATAAAGAACGTGGATTTTCACGTCCTTTTTGGACGTTCCGGGAGTAACATCAACAGTCACGGTAACCCAATCACCGTTATCATAGATCGCAAACGCCTCAAATCTAAGCGCAGAGCCGCTGAAATCCGTATATATGGAGAAAAGATAACTCGGAGTCTCGGGCGACGAAAACATTTTTGATACACAATACGTATCAACACCGTCGACGTGTCCGTTATTCTTCACGTATCCCGTCAACATTTTACGAGGATCTGCAGAATGTCCGCACTCGGTACAAGCGCCATCCTCCATATTATGCGGCAAGCAAGGAACACTCTCTTGCGCCACAATTACCTCACCGCAAGTCGAACAATGACTTCCCTCGGTAAGCCCCTCGGATGTGCAGGTCGGGACCTTGGCGGAATCAATGACCTCCGTGTGACCGCTCGCTCCAATTTCATTGGTTTCCACACTGCCGCAATCACATTTTCTTTCGGCATAGCCGTCCTCCGTGCAGTTCGCTTCCTTTACAGTTGCCCATTCACCAAATGCGTGCCCCGTCGCAGGAGTTTCTCTTGCTTGTATTTCGCCGCAGGAGCAATATCTCTCCTGTAATCCAATCTCAGTACAAGTCGCCGCGCGGACACTTTCCCACTCGCCAAAGCGATGAGTATGAAAACCACCCCCAAGAGCAACTATCAAAAGTCCAATAAGAAGAACCGCCGCACAAGCAATAGCGATTTTATAGCCCCTCGGCAAAAATAATAATTTATTCTTCATATCATTACCTACTTATTGTCGTACCAAGTCTCCCCAACAGTCAACTCAACCGAGAGTGGAACAGGAAGATTTATCGCATTTTCCATTTCCTCACGAAGAATTTGAGCAGCAAGATCAGCGCAGTTTTTGTTCGCCTCAACCACAAGCTCGTCGTGAACCTGCAAAATAAGATGCGCGTCGATACCTTCTTTTTTCAAGCGACAACTCACGTTTATCATCGCAACCTTGATTATATCCGCAGCAGTTCCCTGGATGGGACTGTTCATAGCCACGCGCTCGCCAAATTTCTTCAACATCTTGTTTTGACCTGAAAGCTCGGGGATATATCTTCTTCTACCGTAAAGCGTGGACACAAATCCGTTTGCGTATCCTTCGGCAACAATATCGTGAAGGTATTTTTCAACCATCGGATAGCTTGCCTTGTAGCTCTCAATATACTCCTTCGCCTCTTTCATGGAAATATGAAGGTCGTCGGAGAGCGAAAATTCGCCAATTCCGTACACAATTCCAAAGTTTACCGCCTTTGCGCGCTTGCGAAGCTCACTCGTAACCATCGCCTCGGGAACGTGGAACACGTTTGCGGCAGTTGATGTGTGAATATCAACACCCGAAAGGAATGTACCTATCATATTCTCGTCACCCGAAATAGCTGCAAGAAGTCTAAGCTCGATTTGTGAATAGTCCGCGTCAACAAGAACGTAATCACTCGTTTTAGGAATAAAATAGTGTCTGAGCTCCCTGCCGAGCGGAGTTCTGATCGGAATATTTTGCAAGTTTGGTTCGGCGGACGAGAGACGTCCCGTAGCAGTTCCGGTTTGCTTGAACGTGGTGTGAATTTTGTTGTCCTCAGTAAGCAATTTAACAAATCCGTCAACGTAAGTTCCCTTCAATTTCACCATCTGACGGTAGTCAAGAATGTCCTGAATTATGGGATGATACACGCGGAGCTTGTCAAGCACCTCAGCATTAGTGGAATAACCCGTTTTGGTCTTTTTTCCGTGAGGAAGCATCAAAACCTCAAACAAAATCTCACCGAGCTGCTTAGGAGAATTTATGTTAAATTCCCTGCCCGCGTAGGCATAAATTCTATTGGCAAGCTCGCCTATCGTTTCGTCGAGCGAAACTCCGTATGCCACAAGACCGTCACGGTCGATCTTAAATCCCTCGCTTTCCATCTCAAAAAGAACGGTGGAAAGGGGCATTTCTATATCGTAAAATAGTTTTTCAAAGCCGTTTTGAACGATTTTTTCATTCAAAACCTTATAAATATCGTAAATAATCGGCGCGCCAATGGTATTTTCATCAACAACTACGCCAATGTTTGCCATTGCAAGACGCGAGAGGTCAAACGAGCCCTCGCCCGCATTGAGAACGTATGCCGCGAGCATAATGTCAAAATAGCAGTTTTTAAATCCAATACCCGCAAGTTGATGGTACGCACTCTTGCAATCGTGGAGAATGAATTTTCTTCTCTCGTCGCACAAAAACTCGCACGCGCCCTCAACTCCGCCCTCGTAAACGAGAGTTTCTTTTCCATTAAATATATATAGATTTCCGCCCTCGAATGAAAGCGCACAAATCTCATCGCAATGAAGCTCCAAAATGTCGTTAAGTTTCACGGACACGATAGTTCTTTCGCCGGTTTCTTCATTCACCTCTTCACCGAAAAAGCCAAGCTGCTCCTCGTTATTTTCCACTTTTTGCGCCTTGATATTATCTTTTTTTACAAGATTGTACTTTTTGATAAATCCCATAAACTCAAGCTCGGCAAAAAGCTCGTATGCTCCCTCACGGAAGCCCGTGTATGAAAATTCCTCAAAATCGTTTTCGAGGGGCACATCCGTGCAAATTTGCGCAAGAGTTCTCGACAAAAATGCATTTTCACGCGACGCTTCAAGCTTTGCATTAACAGATTTACCTATTTTATCACTCGGCAAGCTCGCATAAATGTTGTCAAGAGTGCCAAAATCGGATATGAGCTTGAGCGCAGTCTTTTCACCCACGCCGGCAACGCCGGGAATATTGTCCGAGGAGTCGCCCATGAGCGCCTTTACGTCAACAAATTGTGTGGAATCAACACCGTATTTTTCAAAAAATGCGGCCTTGTCCATAAGTATGGTATCGTGGTTGGTTGCAAGCAAAACATTGGTCTTCTCGCTGATCAGCTGGAGCGAGTCACGATCTCCCGTGAGAATATATGCCTCAACGTCGCGCTCCTCCGCCTGTCTTGCAAGCGTTCCGAGAATATCGTCAGCCTCGTATCCCTCTTTTTCAAGAACGGTAAATCCCATCTCAGAGAGAACTCTCTTTGCATAAGGAAACTGAACGCGGAGCTCGTCGGGCATTGCGTGTCTGCCCGCCTTGTACGCGTCGTACATCTTATGACGGAACGTTGGTGCTTTAAGGTCAAAAGCAACCGCGGCATAATCCGGCTTTAGATCTTCAACCTGCCTCATAAGAATATTTATCATACCAAAAATTGCATTGGTATAGAGCCCATTTCTGTTGGAAAGGAGCTTAACACCGTAGAACGCGCGGTTTAGTATTGAGTTTCCATCAACCACAAGTAATTTTTTCATAACTTCCTCTTTTAAGAAAGGGCAAAATTACTTTTGCCCTTTGTTTTTATTTATTCTTCAAGTGCCATATCTTAAGTATAGCGGTCTGCGTTTTAGCGTCCTCAATCTCACCGCGCATTATCATATCAACAAGCTCGGCAAGTGGAATTTTGACAATCTCGATAAATTCGCCCTCATCATATTCCGTCTTACCAAAGGTAAGTCCCTCGGCAAGATATATTGATATTCTCTCCGTCAAAATTGCAGGCGA
The DNA here is from genome assembly GCA_947367285.1 of uncultured Clostridia bacterium. Taxonomy (GTDB): domain Bacteria; phylum Bacillota; class Clostridia; order Oscillospirales; family CAG-272; genus RGIG4608. Next base: position 5,405 of record CANBDB010000106.1, read on the forward strand.
TGGAACAATGTCACCAATATGTGTCAAGGTTTCGCAAATAGCACCCGTCTCCTCACGGAGCTCGCGGAGAGCCGCTTCCCTTCTATCCTCACCTGCAAAGTCAAGCTTGCC
>CANBDB010000107.1 GCA_947367285.1 uncultured Clostridia bacterium
AACACGGTTTATGCGTACAATAGTCTTTCTCATTTGTCGAAAAACGTTATGTGTTGCTCCGCAACACAATTTGCGCGAAATCCAGTTGCGAAGCGCGACAAAAAGTTTTTGCACCACTTTTTTCAAAAAGTGGCAATCCCCAGTAATCCATCTCCCCTATAAATCAAAATTTGGACACTTCGTTATCAAAAAAAGAAAAGCCTCGGATACCCCGAGGCTTGATTTATTTAGATAATATTCCAATTGAAAATCATTGCAAAAAACGCAACCACTACCATAATGATAGAAAAGATGAATTCCAATATCGCAAAAACAATAGAACATATTAAAGCGACAATCAGGATAATCAGTACTAGGGGAAGTAATAGAATTGCAACGATAATGATCAAAAATATCACAATGATATCCCCAATCACGTCACCTACGGGATTATCCAAGATCGCAGAAAAATCAAAACCGTTAATATTTCCGTTAAATTCGCAAGAGGAAAGTGAAGAAATTAAAACTAGTACGGCAACTGCGAATACAATAAGCTTAAAAATTGATTTTGTTTTCATAACATCCCTCCATTTTTTTGTTTCAATATTATTTTAGCACAATAATATTTCACTGTCAACAAAAATATCCCCAAGCGTGCAGCTTGGGGATATTTAGTTAATCAAAAATTAAAACAATCCAAGGATGAACTCCCATACCCACGCAATAGCGCCGATAAGGATATTAAAAAGACCGAGAATGAGCTCCCAAATGCCTTCACCAAGACCTCTGACAACCATAACCACGCCGTTAACAACACCGTCGAAAACGATTTTGAATGCGTTACCCAGCTGATAAACACCTACGTCAATGTTAGAGGAAGAGAAGGTGCATCCCGTGAAAAACGTTAATACAGCGATCATCATAATGACAAGTGCGATTTTTGTAACTAATTTTTTGTTGACTTTGTTCATATAATACCTCCAATATTTGTATTTACAAATTGATTTTACCATAAAGTAACAATTTTGTCAACAAAAAAATAGAGGTAGCTTTTGCCACCCCCATTAGTTTGGTTAAATTATCTTTTTATGCAACTCGTTTGCCCTATTCTCAATCAAATATGCATTACCACCGCAGCTTATGGATTTCGTAAGCTCACCGTTTACAAATTCAAGCGCGGCAAGGTTTTCAATGCCGTATGCACAAGAACCAACGGGCATTTTAGTCATTATTTCGTCAAAATCAGCAACTCGCTCGTTGTAGTGAGGGGAAATTGTGCCCTTAAGCCAACCAAGTCCCTTTTGCATTGAATAAAGCCCCTCGCGTTCCACAAGCTCGGAGTCGGTATAAATATCCTCAAACCAGCATATCGCACCTGCGGAAAGTCCGCAAATAATTACACCGCGCTCGTAGGCATCACGGATGAGGTCGAGTAAGCCAAATTCCTTCCATCTTTTTAACATATAAAGGGTGTCTCCACCGCCAACATAGATAAAATCCGCTTTTTCGAACTTGCCCTTGATTTTTTCAAGATCCATCTCACCGTAAACGGTGAGTGCCACGTCGGCTTTTATGTCAAAAACGGACGTATAGGTCTTTCTAAAGCTGTTGAAATAGGGCATGCTATCATGGCTCGCCGTGCCGATAAAAAGTCCATACGGACGTTTCTCACCCGCATGCTCACGCGCCAATCCTGCTATGTAGCGGTCAATTTCAAGTGTTTCCTTAGTTTTTAATTCACCACCGCCAATGGCGATGATTCTTTTTGTGATTTCAATATATTTCTCCAAAATGTCATTATATGATTATTTTACCACACAAATATGCAAAAATCAATAAAAAAATCGGTCGCAAAAGCCGATAAAATACTATTGCTTTGCACCTTTTTTGCCAACATCTCATAAAAATGCCGTTGAAAAAGTCAATTCCCATTCCTTTTGTGTCGCTTTGTCCCGACCTCTTTTAATTGACAGGAAAAATATGGTAATGATACAATAAAATCACCAAATTCATTAAAAAGGAAGGACAAAATTATGGACAAACAAGAACTCAAATCAAAGATTATGAAGGGATTTACGATTGCGCTTCCGATCTTGCTCGTGGCGATACTTGCGGTAATGATAGTTATTGCCATGAATATGATCAAGGAAAACTCAGTGCCCGTGCTTGGTGACAACGTTAGCACAAGCAGTACTACGAGCAGCACCACAACTCAAGATGAAAATCCCGATAATAAGGATCCCGAGGAGGATGGAAACAAAGACGGTGAAGATCAAAAACCCGTAGAGCCTACCCCCGACCCTTCAAGCAAGAATTTACTTTTCGTCAGCAACGGAGATGGCACCTGTGCACTTTCGGGACTTGGAGATTGCACCGACACCTTTATAATCGTTCCTATGGAATCTCCCGACGGAGATATCGTAGTTGAGATTGCGGATAGCGCCTTCAAAAACTCGAATTCCATCAAGGGCATTGAATTTCCCGAAACGGTAACGCGCATCGGCACTTACGCATTTTACGGTTCAACGATACGCGAGGTTGAGATTCCCTCAACCGTTCGCGAGATAGGCAACTACGCATTTTCGGGATGCAAATACCTCACCTCAATAGACGTGGACGAGGACAATGCAAATTACTCCTCCTCCTCGGGCATTCTTTATAATAAAGCGGGAAGCACTCTTATTACATACCCCGCAGGCAAGACGGACAATTTTGTAAATATTCCTCGCGAGGTGGACACTATCGCAAACATGGCGTTCTACAAATGTTCATCCATAAAAAAGGTCAACTACCACGGCACAAGCGCATCCTGGCGAATGGTTGATATAGGCGCAGGTAATGACGTTATTGACGATGCAATCGTTTATTGTGCAGGGGATGATGGAAAATAATCAAAAAAAGAGGGGTTACCCTCTTTTTTTGATTATTTTAATGTTCAAAAGTCAACAATAAACCAAAACACTGTGAGGTTTATTGAAGTGAAAAAAAGAAGAATATTGATTAGTATATTAACGGTAGCATTGATAATTTTTATACTTGCGGTTGGTGCGGTGGCGATATATGTTAAGGGAATTATCTCCGAGCCGCTTGACCTGTCGCGTTTCAGTATTGATAGAGCGCACACCGCCACTAAGATTTTTGTAATGGACGAGGGCGAGTGGGTGGAGTGGGAAGAGGAAAGGGTGCTCGGTAATCATAATTTTGAGTTCTCGGCATACGAAACCATACCGCAAAACTTGAAAAATGCCTTTGTAGCCATTGAGGACAAGCGATTTTGGGAGCATAGAGGTGTAGATATATACCGAACTCTCGGCGCGGCGGCAAACTATCTTTTCCGCTTTGACTCTCGCTTTGGCGCATCAACCATTACCCAACAGCTAATAAAAAATGTAACGGGCGCGGACGAGGTAAGCGTCGAGAGAAAGATTCGCGAGATCGCGTGGGCGATAGAGCTTGAAAAAAATCTTTCCAAGGACAAGATACTGGAGATTTATCTAAACATCATCAATCTATCCGATAATTGTTTTGGAGTTGGTGTGGCGGCAGAGAGGTACTTTTCAAAACCTGTATCCGAGTTAACTCTTATAGAGTGCGCTGCTATTGCCGCCATAACCAATAACCCGAGTTACTATAATCCTATTCGCCACCCCGAAAATAATGCCGAGCGCCGCAACGTGATTCTCTCGCAAATGCTCGAGCAGGGGTTGATAACCGAGGATGAATTTAATGAAAGCTACGGCGCGGAGCTTGAACTATTCCCAAACGATAGCGTAGCCAAAACGGAGATTCACTCTTGGTACGTCGATATGGTGATAGGAGACGTGATAAACGACCTTCAAAAAGAGAAAAAGCTCAGTCTTGAACAAGCAAATGACGTAGTTTTTGGTGGTGGACTTGAAATATATATTCAGATTGACCGCGAGATACAAGCGGTCATAGAGGAATATTACGAAAATACAGCGAATTTTCCCTCGGGCGAGGGAGCGCAAAGCGCCATGATAATCATTGACCCACAAAATGGCGATATTCTCGGTGTGGCGGGCGCAATAGGTAAAAAGAGCGCCAACAGAATTCAAAACTATGCTACGGATACTCTCCGTCCGCCTGGCTCGACCATCAAACCGCTTTCGGTTTACGCACCTGCTCTTGAGAGGGGGATTATCACTTATGCAAGCGTTTATGATGATGTTCCTGTATCCTTCAAAGAGAGCGCAAGCGGCGCGCTTCTCGGGTGGCCCAAGAACGCGAATGGAATTTATCACGGACTCTCGACAATGAGCTACGCGATGGCTAATTCTACCAACACCGTACCCATACAAATTCTTGAGGAGCTTGGGCTCTCCCACTCTTTTTACTTTCTCCGCGATTATCTTCACCTTGATGATCTTGTAGAAAAGGGAAAGGATTCGACTGGCGCATTCATTACTGATATGGACTATGCGGCGCTAGCTCTTGGTCAACTTAATTATGGAATAAGTGTCCGTGATATTACCGCGGCATATTCGATATTCGCCGATAACGGGATTTACCACGCGCCGCGCTCTTATTCCGTAGTTAAAAACTCACTTGGAGAGGTTGTTTTAGAAAAGTCGGTAACAAATGAGCAGGTAATAAGCGACGGCAACGCGGAGATTATGACAAAGCTTCTAACCGACGTGGTTTGGGGAGGCACGGCGGATAGCTTGACCCTCAAGCATAAGGTTGCTCTTGCGGCGAAAACGGGCACCACACAGGACAATAAGGATAGGTGGTGCATAGGATATACCCCCTCGCTCATTTGCGGAGTGTGGTATGGTTACGAATACCCACGCGAGATACCAAGAGCCGAGAAAAACCATTTTTTAAATGCTTTTGATACCGTAATGAAGAGGATTTATGAGAGGGATATTCGCTCGGCTTATAAGGATAGAAAATTTGAAACGAGCGCACGTCTTGTTGAGGTAGAATACTGCAAGGATTCGGGACTTATACCAACCGAGGCTTGCCTTTCAGATGCTCGCGGCTCACGAATAAAGATGGGATATTTTGTTAAAGGAACAGAACCGACAAATATGTGCGATACTCATGTTTTAGTTGAATATGATGCGGTTTGCGGCGGTGTAGCAACGGTATTTACACCGCGCGAGCATATCGTGGAGGTGGGAATGATACAGGTCGATAGGGAATTTCCAACCCAAATAAGTATTAGCGACGCGCAGTACGTCTATAAAAAGCTTGATATGGATATGCTCCCCTCATTTGATGAAAATAAGCCATTTTTTGCACCGCTTGAGGACGAAAAAAAGAAGAAATATTTCGGCATCAGCGCTTCTCAAAAGCAATTTAACCGAATATCCACCGCACATTTTTCGTACACCGACCTCGTTTTTGTGAGGGATATCCTAAAAAATCAGCATTAATAAAGTG
>CANBDB010000108.1 GCA_947367285.1 uncultured Clostridia bacterium
GAAAAAGCCCTCAACCGAGGGCTTTTTGTTTTTATGTTAAAAAATATTTTTATCAAAATTCGGGGTAAAATCCTTCTTTGCCGACTCCTTGTCCTGCGAAAAGCCGTCAAAACCGAGAGAAAGCGCGTAAGAAAGTACGTCCTCATACTCAAAGCTCGTGAGCCTGCGCTTCAAATTTTTGGGCACATTCTCACTTGCAAAATCGGGCGTATACTGACGCATAAGCGAAAGAGTTACCTCGCTCGCGGGCAAAATTTCGGATATATATTTCAGAACCGCTTTACTGTCCTCGCGGCACGCGGGCAAAACGAGATGGCGCACAATAAGTCCACGCTCCGCTATTCCCTTTTCGTCAAGGGTGAGCTTTCCAACTTGACGGTACATTTCGCAAAGCGCCTCGCCCGCCACTCTTGCATAGTTCGGTGCATTTGAATAAGTACGCGCCAAATCGTCATTAAAATACTTAAAATCGGGCAAATATATATCTACAAGGCCATCAAGAGCTCTTAAAGCTTCCAAGCTCTCGTACCCACCGCAGTTATAAAGTACGGGTACACTCAATCCCTGCTTTTTCGCTTTTTCAAGTGTTTTTGCAATGAAAAACGAGTACGGTGTAGCGGTTACAAGATTTATATTGTGCGCTCCGCGCGCCTCAAGCTCAAGCATCTTTGCCACAAGCTCGTCCTCACTGTATTTCTTGCCCGCAACCTCTCGGCTTATGTCACGGTTTTGACAAAACACACATCTCAAATTGCAACCCGAAAAGAAAATCGCACCCGACCCGTGCGTACCGCTAATGCAGGGCTCTTCCCAAAAGTGAAGATCGGCAGAGCCAATAATATATTCGTTTGTTACACCGCAAAATCCTATCTCTCCGCGCTCTCGATCCACCGAGCATCCTCGCGGACACGCCAAACACTTTTGCATAGCTCCACCTCCTTTTTTCTTAATTATATCCTTTTCCAACACTTTTTTCAAGTATTTAATTGATTTTGATAAATTATTATTGTATAATAACTATATAATTAAGTTAGTAATCCAATTTTGGAGGAAAATATGAAAATTAAAAATGCTGAAATTCTTTGCGTTGGCACCGAGCTCCTTCTCGGTGAAGTAATAAACACCAACGTAGCATATCTTGGACGCGCACTTGCGCGCCTCGGCATCTCGGTATATCACACAAGTGTTGTTGGCGACAACTCTGATAGGCTTTCAATAGCGATAAAGGGCGCCTTGGAGCACGCCGACCTGCTCATTTTAACGGGCGGTCTTGGCCCAACGTATGATGATCTCACAAAAGAGACCGTTGCAAGCGCGCTCGGACTTCCAATGGTAAGGGATGAGAAGATTCTATCTGAAATAGAAGGCTATTTTACTTCTATCGGTCTGCCAATGCCAGAAAATAACGCAAAGCAAGCGGATATCCCCGAGGGCGCTATCGCCCTTCCCAATAAATTGGGCACGGCTCCCGGCATATTTATCGAGCATAATGGACACGTTGTTGTCCTTCTCCCCGGTCCGCCCGCGGAGCTTCACCCCATGTTTGACGAATCAGTTTTCCCGCGCCTTCGCGAGATGAGTGACAAGATCCTCGTATCCCACAATATTCACATAATGGGTATGGGCGAGAGCGCAATTGAGGAGGTCCTCTTCGACCTTATGAAAAACAGTCAAAATCCCACTCTTGCCCCCTATGCCAAGGAGAGCGAGGTGCGCCTTCGCGTCAGCGCGCTTGCCCGCAGTGAAGAAGAAGGCGAAAAAATGTGCTCCGAAATGATAGAAAAGGTGAAAAACTCCCCCGTTGGAAAGCATATCTATGCACTGGATGCAGAGCGCATTGAAAAGCTCGTAGTGGCAAAGCTAAAGGAAAAAGGACTTACACTCGCAGTGGCTGAATCCTGCACGGGCGGCTACATTGGAAAACTCCTTACCGACATTCCCGGCGCTTCCGCTGCATTCGCAGGCGGATTTATCACCTATTCAAACGAGGCAAAGATCAATTTGCTCGGTGTTTCCCCCGAAACACTCCAAAAGCACTCCGCAGTTTCTCCCGAAACGGCAATGGAGATGGCTCGCGGTGCGCGTGAGCGACTTGGAACCGACCTCGCAGCGTCCGTCACGGGAGAGGCTGGCCCAAATCCCGATCCCCAAACAGGAAAACCTGTAGGAACTGTATTCCTTGGGATTTCAAGTGCCCAAGAAACTTATTCCGTTCAAGTTAAAATTCCCCCTCAGCGCAATAGAGACTACATTAGAAATGTAGCAACAAACCGCGCTTTGCGAGAAATTTTGATATTTTTGAACGAAATTTGAATAAAGTTTACAATTTGAAAACAATTTGCCCACAATTTGTTCAAATGTCGACTTGATTTTTGTCGAAAAATATATTATAATATTGTTAGCCAAATTATGGCAACTTAATATTGTAATATTTCCAAACATCTGAGTAAATTATGACTCGCAACCGGATTTTAAAATTTATTTTTCTTTTCTCTCCTGAATCTTAATCCGGCGCGCCCGCCATCGTAAACGTGGGCAATGAACCTCCACCACCAGCGCAGTCAATTTTCTCAGATGCCCTTTTTTTATTTAGCTAACTACATTATTGTATAAATAAAACGGATGCTTATTTAAGCATCCGTTTTATTTATATCTAATTATCTTGTTCTTTCCTGATCGATTCTCGTACGCACTTATCGCGTGGATAACTCCCATCGACATCCAAAGGGCAAGCATCGACGAGCCACCATAGCTCATGAAAGGAAGAGTAATACCAATTACGGGCATAAGAGCGAGGCACATTCCGAGATTCATAACGGACTGCACAACAAACATTCCTGCAACTCCGACGCAAATCAAAGCGCCAAATTCGTTCTTGCATTTTTTAGCGATGCTGAGAAGTCGCACTATCAAATAGATAAGCACACCAATGAATACCACCGCTCCCACAAAACCGAACATCTCACAGTAAGTTGCAAATATAAAGTCGGTATGGGATGCGGGAAGCACCTCGTAATAACCGCCCGAATTTATTCCCCTGCCAAAAAATCCACCTGCGCTTATCGCATCAAGGGACAAAAGCGGCTGCATTCCGTAGCCAAGGGGGTCAAGCTCGGGTTGGAAGCCGTACAAAATTCGCTTTTGCTGATACTCGCTGAGATGCGGCCACAAAAACGGAAAGACGAGAGCAACAGCACCAAATGCACCAATGAAATACCACTTACTAAGACCTGCAAAGGCAAGCATTATAGCCACTATTCCAACGTACACCAGCACAACTCCAAGGTCGCCCGAAAGAAGAATCAATCCAACAATGGCAAGCGCGTGTACTGCCAACCAAATTAGAGTTTTTATATTGTTTATTGAGTCCTTTACCATTGAGAGATGCTTTGAAAAGCTTATGATAAAAGCTATCTTGACAAATTCCGAGGGCTGAATTTGAAATTCTCTCGAGCCAATCTTAATAATCGTCAACCAGCTCTTATTCGCACTCTCGGTGCCGTTTGCACCCGTTGCACCAAAGACGAGAGTGATGCCAAGCAACCCAACAGAAACACAAAGGAGAATGAGCCAATAACGGTCAACGAAAAGTCGGTAATCTATATTTGCAATCACCATTACCGCGCAAATACCCACTGCAGTCATAGCAATTTGCATAACAATCTTGCTTGTACCAAAGTTCTCTCTCGCACCGTAAATGGTCACAAGGCTCATTAGCGTGATAACAAGCGAGCATATAAGCAAGGGCTTATCAATTCTTGCAAATGAGTTCTGTAAAAACTTGCCCACTGACCTGAACATTTCGTTTCTCCTTTCGTTGAAATTTTTATTTAAGGGAGTCCTTTTTTACAAAGAACTCCCTATTTTATTAATACTGACGTCCCCAAACTACCATATGCTTTGCAGGTTTACCGCAGCAAACACAAACGTCGGAGAGCTTTTCTTCGTTGAAGGGGATGCAACGGGACTTAACGCCACCTGTTACGTCCTTAATCTTATTCTCGCACTCAACGTCGCCGCACCACATTGCCTTGATATATCCGGGCTTGTTTTCGGCGATATCTACGAACTCGTCAAAGCTTGTTGCAACGTAAGTCTTTTCCTCAAGGTTTTTGAGAACTCTTGCGGTGAGCTCGGTGTGTACCTGCTCAAGCATTGCAGCAACCTCTGCCTCAACGTTGTCAAGAGATACAAATTTCTTTTCTCTTGTTACGCGGCTAACGAGCACGCAGGAGTTGTTTTCGATATCCTTAGGACCAATTTCAAGACGAACGGGAACGCCCTTCATCTCATACTGGCTAAACTTCCAACCTGTGGACTGATCACTGTCATCAAGCTTAACTCTGAAGGATTTTGCGAGTCTTCTCTTAATCTCATCAGCCTTTTCAAGAACGCCCTCCTTATGCTGAGCAACGGGGATAATAGCGAGCTGAATGGGAGCGATAGCGGGAGGAAGAATAAGACCGTTGTCGTCGCCGTGTGTCATGATGATGGCACCGATCATACGAGTGGAAACACCCCAAGATGTTTGGTGGGGATATCTAACAGTGTTGTCTCTACCTGCAAATGTGATGTCAAATGCGCGAGCAAAACCGTCACCAAAGTAGTGAGAAGTACCGCCCTGAAGCGCAACACCGTTGTGCATCATGGGTTCGATTGTATATGTTTCCTCAGCGCCTGCAAACTTTTCCTTATCAGTTTTTCTGCCTGTGATAGCGGGAATAGCGAGAGAATCGCGATAAAAATCCTCATAAACCTTGAGCATTGTGAGTGTTTCTTCTCTTGCTTCCTCAGCAGTTTCGTGCATTGTATGACCTTCCTGCCACAAGAATTCACTTGTACGAAGGAAGGGACGTGTTGTCTTTTCCCAACGAACAACCGAGCACCACTGGTTGTAGAGCTTGGGAAGGTCTCGGTAGGAGTGGATTACGTTTTTAAAATGCTCACAGAAGAGTGTTTCGGAAGTGGGACGAACACAAAGCTTTTCGGAAAGCTTGTTCTCACCGCCGATAGTTACCCAAGCACACTCGGGTGCAAATCCCTCAACGTGATCCTTCTCTCTTTGAAGAAGGGACTCGGGGATGAACATGGGCATATAAACGTTTTCGTGACCGAGCGCCTTAAAGCGCGCGTCGAGATCCTTTTGTATATTTTCCCAGATTGCGTAGCCGTAGGGGCGGAAGATCATGCATCCCTTGACGCTTGAATAATCCATAAGCTCTGCCTTTTTGCAGATGTCGGTGTACCACTGGGCAAAATCAA
>CANBDB010000109.1 GCA_947367285.1 uncultured Clostridia bacterium
AAAACGGCAGGTCATATGACCTGCCGTCTATTTTTATTTTACTGTTTAATTTCTTCCATAACGAAAGCTTCAAGAACGTCACCGAGCTTGATATCGTTGAACTTTTCAAGTCCGATACCACACTCGTAGCCCTGTGCAACTTCCTTTGCATCGTCCTTAAATCTCTTAAGAGAGGAGATCTTATCCTCAAAGATTACGATACCGTCACGAACTACGCGGATCTGAGATGCTCTTGTAACCTTACCGTCAGTAATGTAAGAGCCTGCAATCGTACCAACGTTGGGAACGCGGATAGTCTGACGAACGTCTGCATGACCAAGAACAACTTCCTTAAACTTGGGAGCAAGCATACCCTTCATCGCTGCCTCAATTTCCTCAATGCACTCGTAAATTACTCGGTAGGTACGGATTTCAACATTTTGTCTATCCGCGGAATCCATAGCGCCCTTATCGGGACGAACGTTAAATCCAACGATGATAGCATTTGAAGCCGCCGCGAGCATTACGTCGCCCTCGGTGATACCACCAACTGCGGAGTGGATAACCTTAACCTTAACTTCCTCGTTAGAAAGCTTTTGAAGTGATGCACGAACCGCCTCGGCAGAGCCGTCAACGTCCGCCTTAACGATGATGTTAAGACCCTTAACACCTTCGGAAATCTGGTTAAAGAGGTCATTAAGATTTGCTCTTGCATTAGCCTTGAAGATTTCTTCCTTAGCCTTTGCTCTTCTCTGTTCAGCAAGCTCACGAGCCATCTTTTCGTCGGCAACTGCGTTAAATTCGTCACCTGCTACGGGAACGTCCGCAAGACCGATAATCTCAACGGGAACGGAGGGGCCTGCTTCCTTAAGAGTTCTTCTGTTGTGGTCAGTCATAGCTCTTACACGTCCTACTGCAGTACCAGCAATAACGATATCACCGCTGTGGAGCGTACCGTTCTGAACGAGAACTGTTGCAACGGGGCCGCGGCCCTTATCGAGCTTCGCCTCAATTACGATACCCTTAGCCTGACGGTTGGGGTTCGCTTTAAGCTCCTTAACTTCCGCAACGAGAAGCACGGATTCAAGAAGATCATCAATACCCTTATGTGTCTTAGCGGAAACGGGAACACAAATAACGTCGCCGCCCCATTCCTCGGGAATGAGGTCATAACGAGTAAGCTCCTGCTTAACTGTATCGGGATCCGCTGTGGGTTTATCCATTTTATTAATTGCTACTACAATGTCAATGCCGGCAGCTTTTGCGTGGTTAATTGCCTCGATTGTCTGTGGCATGATACCGTCATCAGCCGCAACTACGAGAATTGCAATATCGGTTGCCTGCGCACCTCTTGCACGCATTGCTGTGAACGCCTCGTGTCCGGGTGTGTCAAGGAATGTCATATCCTTGCCGTTCACCTGAACTCTATAAGCACCGATATGCTGAGTGATACCACCTGCCTCACCGGTTGTAACGCTTGTATGACGAATAGCATCAAGAAGAGATGTTTTGCCGTGGTCAACGTGACCCATTACGCAAATAACGGGTGCGCGATCCTGAAGCTTTTCTTCAGTATCAACGGAATCATCAAAGAGCTTTTCTTCGATAGTAACAACAACTTCCTTTGTTACGATTGCGCCAAGCTCGTCGGCAATAAGGTATGCGGTATCGAAGTCGATAACCTGGTTAACAGTTACCATCATACCCATCATCATGAGACGCTTAACAACCTCACCTGCAGTAACCTTCAAGCGAGAAGCAAGCTCACCAACGGAGATTTCGTCGGGAACCGTGATGCTAACGGGCTGCTTTTTAACAACCTGCTGCTGCTTTTTCTGCGCGTTCTTGTCAAATTTATTGTTTTGCTGACCCTTTTTATTGAACTTTTGGTTGCCGCCACGAGCATCCTTGTGGCTATCGGGTACGTAGTTATCAAGCTTTTCGTCGTACTTGGAAGCATCATAGCTGGAAGTACGCATATCAACTATACGTGTAGTTGTGCTTCTAACGCCCTTTTCGCCCTTTGCGGTTTGCTCACGAACGATTGCAGTTGGCTTGAAATGTTCTTTAGGAGCATTTTGGTTGCCCTCGTCCTTGTCTCTGCCAAAGCCGCCCTGATTTACAGGCTTCTTGTTCTGCTGACCAAAGGGTTTTTGCTGATTTGCACTAAATCCACCCTTGTTGTCCTTGTTAAATCCTCCTTGGTTTGTAGCAGGTCTTGTACCCTGCTGAGAGTTTTTATCGAACTGGGACTTTGCAAATCTATCACCCTGGGGCTTTTGTCCCTGCTGATTGTTTCTATCACCCTGGGGCTTTTGCTGATTATTTCTATCGCCCTGAGGTCTTTGCTGATTTGCATAGTTATTCTGTGAACGGTTGTCAGGTCTTTGTCCCTGCTGAAGTTTATTGTCGGTTTTTGTTTGGATTTTGGATTTTTCAGCCTTCGCTTTTGCTTCAGCCTCCGCCTTTGCACGAGCCTCTGCCTCACGCTTTGCTTTTGCTTCAGCTTCTGCCTTTACGCGTGCCTCTGCTTCTGCCTTTGCACGAGCCTCCGCCTCCGCCTTTGCGCGTGCTTCTGCATCTGCCTTCGCTTTTGCTACAGCTTCAGCTTTTGCGCGCTCGTCAGCTTCCTTTGCTGCCTGAAGCTTTGAGGGAATATAGGTATCCCCAAAGATGTAGGAATCTATATCCTTAATCTGATTCTTCTTGGTCAAGGTCTCCATAAGAATATCAAATTCCCTGCCCTCAAGGGATGCCTGCGTAGTTTTCGCAGAAATACCCTTTTCAGCAAGAGTATCAATAATATCCTTACTCTTGATTCCAAGATCCTTTGCTAATTGATTCACCTTAAATTGTGGATTTGCTGCCATTAGTACCTCCAAAAATTCCGTTTTTTCCGAAACTTAACCGTTCAACTGTAATATTTTATAACTCTATTTGTCAAAATATTTGCTCACCATTGTATAAAAGCCCTCATCCGTGATAGCCACGGCGGCGAGCGCAGAGCTTTTTCCGACTGCGGAAGCGAGTGTTCCGCCGTCCACATCAAGTTGAATTTTTTCAACCTGATAAAAATTGCACTTATCGCTTATTTTTTTGTGTGTATTATTCGAGGTATCCCCCGCCTCAATCACGAGGAACACACGCTTTCCTTTTTGCATCGCTTCGATTATCATCGGCACGCCGTATATTAACTTTCCTGCCTTTGAGCAAAGACCGAGCGAGCCCAAAATTCTTGTGTCCATCATTCGCCCTCTGCAATTCTCTCCTCAAGGGATGCATAAACCTCTTCGGGAATTGCGCACTCAAGGTGGGATGCGAGCTTTCCGCTCTTTCTCGCCTTGTTGAAGCATTTAACGCTTGGACAAACGTAGCATCCTCTACCGTTCTTTCTGCCGGTATTATCAAGAACTATGTCGCCCTCGGGAGTTCTCACCACTCTGATAAGCTCACCCTTGGGTTTTCTTTCCGAGCAACCAACGCATTGGCGGAGAGGAATTTTCTTTTTCTGTTCCATAAGTATATTATTCAGTCTTTATGTCAATCTTGATACCCGTAAGACGAGCTGCAAGACGAACGTTCTGACCTTCCTTACCGATAGCAAGGGAAAGATGCTCGGGATCAACCACAACTCTGCAGTTTCTATCACCGGTCATCTCAACGGACTCTACGGGAGAGGGAGAAAGTGCCTCGCTAACAAAGTTAACGGGATCCTCGTCGTATCTGATAATATCGATCTTTTCTCCGTTAAGCTCGTCAACGATTGCATTGATTCTCATACCGTGGTTACCGATACAAGCGCCAACGGGATCAACCTCTTCATCTCTTGACCAAACAGCGATCTTAGTTCTTGAACCTGCTTCACGGCAAATGCTCTTTATCATAACAACGCCGTCAGCAATCTCGGGAACCTCAAGCTCGAAAATTCTCTTAACAAGACCTGCGTGTGTACGAGAAAGAGTAACGATGGGGCCTCTGCCTTCCTTGTTAACCTGCAAAACGTAAACCTTAATTCTATCACCGATTGTAAGTACTTCACCGGGGATCTGCTCACTGCGGAGAAGAGTTGCAAAGCCGTTAGTTGTTTCAAGAAGAACGTTTCCGTTTTCGGGATTGATCTTACTTACAACTGCAGTAATGATCTCATCCTTCTGGTTTTCATATGCTTCCTGAATAGCTCTGCGCTCACCCTCACGGATGCCCTGAATGATAACGGACTTAGCTGCACCCGCAGAAAGACGTCTGAAATTCTTGGGTTTAACTTCTCTCTCAACGAAAGAACCGAGATTATATTTCTTTGCAATTTTCTTAGCTTCCTCAAGTGAGATCTGAGTTTCGGGGTTTTCAACCACCTCAACAACCTCTTTTTGCTGATAAACCTTGATATCTTCCTTGCGCTCGTCGATAGCTACGCGAACGTTAGTATTGTTTCCGTATTCCTTCTTAAAAGCGGAAACGAGAGCTGCCTCGATTTTTTCATACATATATGCCTTAGGAATACCCTTTTCCTTTTCAAGCATATCAAGTGCGGCAAATAATTCCTTGTTCATTTTTCTTTCTCCTTATTAAAAATCAAACACAGTGTGCATTTTGGAAATTTCTTTTTTATCAAACTCTACGGCCTCGCCGTTAATGTTAATAATTACTTTACCCTCATCCGAAAGACCTTCGAGAGTACCGCTGAACGCCTTTGAACCGTTTTTAGGTGCGTAGAGCTTAACTTCAACCTTTTCGCCAAGACACATTTCAATGTGCGCGTCGGTCTTAATTTCTCTCTCAATACCGGGGGATGTTACCTCAAGGTAATAGGATTCATCAATGGGATCAGCCTCGTCAAGCATGGGATCAATAGTTCTGTGGAAGGTCTCACAGGTATTGATATCAATTCCCTCTTCCGAGTCAATGGTTATACGGAGTATCTTTTTTGAACCCTCTTTTACGAATTCCACATCCCAAAGGATAATTCCCATTTCATCAGCAACGGGGGAAACGAGCTCACTTACAACTCCTACAACGTTTTTCTTAATCATTTTTGTAAATCTGCCTTTTCAAGAATTAAGAGTGGGTCTTTTCGGACCCACTCTCAGCTTAGTATGCCTCATTATAGCACATCTTTTTCTCCATTGCAATAGTTTCTGTCTCTTATACACATCTGACGCTGCCGACGACTTAATAGGTGTAGATCTCGGTGGTCGCCGGATCATGAAAAAGGGGGGGGGGGGGGGGGGGGGGGGGGGGGGGGGGGGGGGGGGGG
>CANBDB010000110.1 GCA_947367285.1 uncultured Clostridia bacterium
ATTCAAAGAAATGTATTATAATTAATATATACATAATCATTATACTACTTTTTTCTCTTTTTTTCAAGAGCAAAAGTGCTTTTTTAGAAAATAGATTCGGAGGTTTTTATTTATGAAGCAAAAATATACTATTCACGTTGCTGATTCCGAGATACATATAATTACCGAAGAGCCCAAAGAGGCGCTTGACACCATAGTGGGCGTAGTTGACCGCCGTGTTAGAGAGATACATTTGCACAGTCCTCACTGCTCGCGCGTTGATGCGGCTATTATTCTCTGCATGGAATACTGTGCGGAAAAATTGAAGCTCAAAAACAAAATTAAGCAGGCAAATGCCGAGATTGAACGTCTCAACGTTATGAATGAGGCATCCGAGCGCGAAAGAGCCGCGCTTGAGCGAGAGATTGAAGCACTCCGTGCCTCCCTCAACCTCTCCACAACTTCTAAGCACACGCAAAAAACCACAGCTCTCCAGCTCGGATTTGACGATATCGATGCCAACAACGAGCCCCTTGAGGTTATCCTCGATCACTCACAAAACGATGGTGAAACACAGGTAGAGGAAACTCTCGTTATCACCGAAAGTGCGGTGGACAAAATTCTCAATGACGAGGATGATTCCGCGTCCGAAGAAGCTGTTGTTCAAGATGGAGAGACTGAGGATGATGACAAAAAGCCCCACGCAAAAGCAAACAGGAAAAAGGTTCGATCAATGTTCGACCTTATCTCATTTGACGATATTTAAGGAATTAATATGAAGAAAGATAAATCCAAACGCCCCGCATACGCAGGCAACAAAAATAAGGGCGCAAGCCATAGTTTTTCAAAGCCAACGCGTGATGGCGGGGCTTTGAATTTGCAAAGCGGCGCAACCGAAAAAATTGATATTTCCAAGATAATAAAGCCGAGTGGCAAAAAGGCGAGCAATCGCCTGCCCGAGCTCCTTGCCCCAGCGGGCTCACTTGAAGCACTCAAGGCGGCTATAGCGGGCGGTGCCGACGCCGTATATTTCGGTGGCGGAGATTTTAACGCGCGTATAAATGCAAAGAATTTTAGCAACGAGGAGTTAAAGGAAGCAATTGACCTTCTCCACTCCTGTGGCAGAAAAGCATACATCACACTCAACACCCTGGTATATGATCGCGAGATGAACGATTATCTTCGCTTTGCCGAATTCGTTTACACCGCGGGCGCTGATGCGCTGATAGTTGCCGACATCGGTGGCGCGGCAGCAATCCACCGACACCTGCCAAACCTTGAGCTCCACGCATCAACTCAAATGTCGGGGCATAATCTTGCCGAGGCGGAGCTTTTGGCTCGTCACGGCTTTTCAAGAATGGTTTGCGCACGCGAGTTGCCCAAAGATGATATTGAATATTTGGTTAAAAATTCACCGATCGAGATAGAAGCCTTCACCCACGGTGCGCTTTGTGTGTGCCACTCAGGTCAGTGTCTTTTTTCTTCCATAGTTGGTGGACGAAGCGGAAATCGCGGCGAGTGCGCTCAGCCCTGCCGACTTCCCTATCGTGATGAGCAGGGTAACGAAAGCTATCCCCTCTCCCTAAAGGACCTTTCGCTCACAAATCATATAACTGACCTTATCGAAAGCGGTGTTCACTCACTCAAAATCGAGGGCAGAATGAAATCTCCCGAGTACGTTTTCGGCGTTGTGCGCGCATTCCGTACCCTCCTTGATGAAGGTAGAAACGCAACTCCCGACGAGATATCCAAGCTCGCTAAAATCTTTTCGCGAGGCGGATTTACCGACGGCTACTTCACAAGACAAATAAATTCCAAAATGCTAGGTGTTCGAAGTGACGAGCAAAAGCAATTTTCCAAAGTGGCTCTTACGTCAAGTGAAAAAATTGACGAGATTACTCCCCAAAAGATAAAAATTTCCGTTTTTGCCGAGGTGTGTGCAGAAAAACCAATTTCCCTTCGTCTTGAATGTGGAGAAATCTCGGTTACCGCATACGGACAAATGCCCGATAAGGCGATAAATGCGCCTCTTTCGGCGGAAAATATAAAGAAAAACCTCACAAAGCTCGGTGCTACTCGCTTTGAGCTCGAAAGCTACGTCGCCCTCACCGACGACGATATAATTGTCCCCATAAGCGCGCTCAATGCTCTTCGTCGCGAGGCTTGCGAGATGCTCGAAACAGCTCTGAGCACGGGCAAGGCGACACGCGAGGGATTTGAAAAATACGTCCCCGTGGCATCGCAACGTGCAAAAAAGGAGCAACGCACCGCGCGTTTTTACACCGCGGAGCAAATAACTCCCCTCTCCCGCGAGTATTTTGATATAATTTATCTTCCGTTACAAAATTTCAACGGCGAGTGCGAGGGTATAATCCTTCCGCCCGTTATTTTGGACAGCGAATTGTCAAAAGTTGATAAAATGCTCGGCATGGCAAAGGCAAAGGGCACAAAATATGCGCTCGTTGGCAATCTCGGTGCGCTTGAGTTGGCTCAAAAATACGGATTCGTGATCCACGGAGACTTCCGCTTCAACGTTTACAACAACGAAAGCACACTTGAGCTTGAAAAGCTCGGTGTCAAGAGCATCATTCTATCCCCCGAGCTTACTCTTCCTCAAATGCGTGACGTCAAGGGCGACACCGCCGCGATAGTTTACGGTAGACTCCCCTTGATGCTACTGGAAAAGTGCGTTTCCAAGGAGATTTCCACCTGTGAGAGATGCACCTCGGGCAAGACAACCATCACCGACCGCCGTGGCGTCACCTTCCCCGTTCTTCGCGAATACGAGCATAGAAGCGTTATTTACAACAGCGCGCCGACCTATATGGCGGACCGCGAGCCTGACCTTCAGCGCGCAGGAATTGTGAACCGTCACTTCATCTTTTCAACAGAAACAAAAATTGATGTCGACAAGGTGATTGGTGCCCATAAAAATCACTCCCCCGCTTCCGAGGGAGATAAAATCAGAAGAATATAAAAAATGGGGCTGATATTTCAGCCCTAAATTTTTCTCAAAACAACATATTTTAAAATTTGTGTTGTTCCATTCCCTATTTTTTGATGCTATGATTAAGTCATCAAATCAAAAGGAGAATAAAAAATGAACACGGATAAAATTTACGCAGAATCAATCGCAAAGGAGTATGCTCCTAAAAACAATTCAAAGATTGCGGCTTTACGCAAGCTTGATAAAAAGGCAAAAATGCCAGCAACGGTATTTGGCTACACATTTGGCATAATTTCCACACTAGTTGCAGGACTTGGAATGTGCCTCGCTATGAAGGTCATAGGCGGAACTCCTATTCTCACCGCAGCAGGTATAGTAATCGGTATTATCGGATTTGCAGGTGTGGGCATAAATTACCCCATCTACAAAAAGATGCTTGAGAATGGCAAAAAGAAATACGCCTTTGAAATAGTTGAACTCGCAAAGGAAATCAGCGAGGGAAAATAATTTATGAAAGGGGGCGCGTCCCTTGAATAGAAACGAAAGTAAATATTTTAATACTGCAATCAAAATGGACGAGGCTCTTATAACCCTCCTGGAAAAGAAGGATTTTGCCTTCATTACGATAAAAGAGATATGTGAGGAGGCGGGCGTCAATCGTTCCACGTTCTATCTACACTATGAGAATACCTCAGACTTATTACGAGAAGCAACACAGTACATCATTAACAAGCATTTTTCCTATTATAACATTGATCAAAAAGATATTATTCTTAAATTTGAAAACTGTGAACGAAGAGATCTTATATTTATAACTCACGAATATCTTGCCCCATACCTCACCTTTATCAAAGAAAACCGCAAGATTTTCAAGATCGCAATCAAACAGTTTCAGGTAATGAATATGAACGAGGTGTACGGCAAAATGTTCAAGTACATCTTTGAGCCGATTTTGGAGCGCTTTAACGTTCCGGGAACAGAGCGTCCCTTTGTAATCAAGTTTTACTTGACGGGTGTGTTCGCCATCGTGATGGAATGGCTCGATAACGACTGTAAAGAGGACACTGATTTTATAATCAAGCTCATATGCGATTGCGTGATGGGAGAGAGGAACATAAATGGACAAAACACTTAAATCCTCTTCCCTCAGTTTACTTATTAATATCGCTTTTAGCGCATATCATATAACGTTTGGAGTAGTCACTCACTCATGGTGGCTTTTCACGGTTGGTGTTTATTATTTGATCTTGAGCATTATGCGTTTTGTTGTTATTATAACACACAAAAATATTCAATTCATCACAAAATTTACAGGAATAATGCTGATGGTGCTCTCAATTCCTCTCGCAGGAACAGTTATCCTCGCAGTCGTAACCGACCGAGGAACTGTTTTCCATATGATAGTAATGATAGCGATGGCTACATATACCTTTACCAAGGTTACACTCGCAGTGATAAATTTGATAAGAGCAAAAAAACATGCTTCGCAAAAGGTATTTATGCTGAGAAACATCTCATTGGCGACCGCGGCGGTCTCACTATTCTCTCTTCAGCGCTCAATGCTGGTATCTTTTGAGGGTATGACTGCGCTTGAAATACAAATTATGAACGCCGCAACCGGAAGTGCGGTGTGCGTGGCGGTTTTTGTTTTAGGTATAAATCTTCTGCAAAAAAGATATGAAAAATAAAGAGTTGAATGGCTTGCCATTCAACTCTTTTTGCTTCACTGTTTTTTATAATTCAAATAATGCTTTTTTACAGCGGCAAAGGATTTGTCGCTGATAACGTGCTCAATGCGGCAAGCGTCCTCCGTGGCCGTCGCCTCGTCCACACCGAGGGACATAAGCACACCCGTAAGCACTGTATGGCGCTCATAAAGCTGCTCCGCAACTTCCTTGCCCTTGGGATTTAGGGTGATATAGCCTTCACTATCCACCGAGATATATTCACCCTTTTTGAGAAGTCCTATCGCGCGGCTAACGGAAGGCTTGGTGTATCCAAGATACGCGCCAACGTCAATGGAACGAATCTTATCCTTTCCCTGCAACAAAACATAAATAGCCTCGAGATACATTTGACCTGATTCGTAAAGCGCCATGAGTACTCCCCTTTCAATAGTTATTGATTTATTATAACACAAGAAAGCCGCTTTTTCAAGCAAAAACTAAAATTTGTACAAAATGACATTTTTTACTGTTAGCAACCGCTAACCAAATTGTAAAAATGTACGAAATTTACAAATTTATGCAAAAAACTATTGACTTTCAAAGAAAAAACTATTATAATATAATGAAGTTAGCAATGGC
>CANBDB010000111.1 GCA_947367285.1 uncultured Clostridia bacterium
CAAAAAATATTAAAATATTTCAAAAACGCAAAAAGCGCAGAGCTTGGCTCAATGCCTCTCTGCGCTACAATTTCTTTGCACACGGGCATTTTTGCAAGAAAATATGTCCGTTCATTATTTATGGATTTATTTTACCATAAAACAGTAGTATTGTCAATGCCTTGGGGGCTATTTTCCGTAGGCCTTATTTTATCAAGGTAACCTCGTTCATGCAGTTCTCGATTATCTCGCGTTCGCAAAAATATTCCTTTTTGCCGTTTATAAGCTGATATCTCTCGTGACCCTTGCCTGCAAGCAGGATGATGTCATCCTTTTGCGCCATGTCGAATGCGTAACGGATCGCTTCCTCGCGGTCGGCAATACAAACAAATGAGTCGCTGCCCTCAAATTGCGCGGCGATTTCACTCATTATTTTTTCGGGATTTTCCGTATCGGGATTGTCCGAGGTGATGATACTAAAATCGGCATATCTTGATGCCGCCTCGCCCATTTGTGCGCGGCGCACCTGAGTCCTGCATCCTACCGAGCCAAAAAGGCAAATAAGACGTGCGGGGTTGTATTTTCTCAGTGCGGTGAGTGCCGAGGTCAAGCTGAGCCCATTGTGCGCGTAGTCAATAACAAAGCACGCGCCACTCTGTGTCGCCACGGTTTCAAATCTACCGTCAATTCTCATACCCGAGAGGGCGGAAGCTATCTTATTTTCATCAATACCCATCTCTCTCGCCACCGCTATGGTGGAGAGGGCATTGTGAATATTAAATTCACCCGGAACGGAGAGGGAATATGGGGTTGCCCCGCTACCGTGGTGGCAGGTAAAGCTCATACCGAGCGAACCGTCAATTTTGCAAGGTTTTATATCCGTTGCACGATAGTCGGCTGAGTTTTCGGTTGAATAAAAAATCTTCTTTGCTTCTGAGTTGGCAAGGATTTTTTTGGTGTAAGCGTCATCCGCATTTGCAATTACGAGTGATGGCGCGAATTTATCAAAAAGTGCCTTCTTCGACTCAAAATAGTCCTCGAGATTGGGATGCTCTCCGGGGCCGATATGGTCGGGAGAGAAGTTTGTGAACAATGCGACGTCAAGCTTTACTCCAAGCACTCTGTTGAATTTGAGCGCCTGCGAGGAAATTTCCATAACGACTGCTCGCATGCCCGAGCTAACCATATCACTCATGTATTTTTGGAGCATGTAACTCTCTGGGGTAGTGTTTTTCGTTTCAAGCTTGGTATCTCCGTAAAGAACTCCGTTTGAACCAATGTACCCGGCAGGAATGCCCGAAGCATCCAGGAGCTGCTTTATCATAAGTGCGGAGGTTGTCTTGCCCTTTGTACCCGTGATGCCTATCGTCAGGAGCCTGTGAGAGGGATGACCGTAAAGCTCACAGGCGAGGAGCGCGAGCGCTTTTCGGCTGCTTTCAACGAGTATCACCGTCGCCTCGCTCGGTAAATCGGCAGGGATGTATTCACATACAAATACGCGACAACCCTTTTCATATGCCTTGCGAGCGAAAATATGTCCGTCCGTGGCAAAGCCCTTGACGCACACAAAAATTGAGCCCGCATGCGCTTCAAGCGAGTTGTTTGTAATGTGAAAAACCTCTCGCTCTTCGACCGAGCTTCTATATTCAATTGTTTCAAGAAGTGTTGAAAGGAGCATAGCGACCTCGCGAATGAGTATTTTATTGAATTATAGCACAAACCAATGCATTTTTCCATAGTTTTTTTGAAAAATAGTTGTATTTACTTAATTGCAGGAGCACGGAGTGCTCACCTACCGTTTCGAAATAAATGTTTTTTAATTCCAAGAGGAACTCCCTCAGTCACTTCGTGACAGCTCCCTCTGCATGCGGGGTTCCCCGAAGCGAGTGTTAACACGTAGCTTTGGGGGTTCGCGCGGTTGGAGCCTCTTTAAGATAATCCTCCGTGTGTAGCCGTAAAGTATTACAAAATCTAATGGTTTTTCTAACTGGCTACTTGCCGAAAGTGCATCTAACATAGCCTCCTTCCGCAGAGGGAGGTGCCGAGGAACGAGGCGGAGGGAGTTCTCCCATATCCAAAACAAATGTAACTTTCGTTCCAAACGGACGGCCAATGGCCGCCCCTACATAAAGAAATTTATGCAAACACCGTAGGGGCGCGCATTGCGCGTCCGCTTCGAAATAAAAAGTAACTTCCATTACAAAGTAATAAAAATATAAATTTTTAAAGAAAGGATAGTGATTTTTGTGGCTACAAGAGCAGAGCTATTAACCAAGGCAAACGGCTTGCCTCTTTGCCCGGGCGTGTATATTATGCGCGACCGTGCGGACAAGGTCATTTACGTTGGCAAATCATCAAAACTAAAAAATCGCGTATCCCAGTATTTTCAAAATAGCGAAAAGGACACAAAAACCGCCAAAATGGTGGCTAGTGTCTTTGAATTTGACTACATTCTTTGCGACACGGAGATGGAAGCCCTCACGCTTGAAAATTCACTTATCAAGCAGTATTCGCCAAGGTATAATATTAGATTAAAGGACTCAAAGAGCTATCCGTATATTAAGATTACCGACGAGGAATATCCTCGCATACTTTTCGCAAGAACTCGTCTTGC
The DNA here is from genome assembly GCA_947367285.1 of uncultured Clostridia bacterium. GTDB lineage: Bacteria > Bacillota > Clostridia > Oscillospirales > CAG-272 > RGIG4608. The sequence goes on from CANBDB010000111.1 coordinate 2,594, forward strand.
TGACAGGGCAAAGTATTTTGGACCCTTCCAAAGTGCAGGTGCGGTGCACGGAATTATGGCGCTACTGAACAAAACTCTCGGTATACCGAGCTGCAAGCTCCGTTTTCCGAGGGATATTGGCAAGGGGCGCGAGTGCCTTTATTATCAAATGAAGCAGTGCTGCGGAGTTTGTGCCGGACACGTTAGCCGCGAGGAGTATTGCGAGCTTATAAAATGCGCCGCGGACATTCTCAAGGGAAACACGCGCGGAGCGATTTCGGCTCTTGAAGAAAAAATGTATGCCCATAGCGAAGCGGAGCAATTTGAGGCGGCGATAAAGTGCCGCGACACCATTCGCGCGCTTGAAAAGATCAGGGAAAAGCAGAAGGTTGTGGACTCGCCCGAGGCGGAATACGACGTTATCGCGCTTTACAGTGAGGAGCTTTGCTCCTGCCTGTCCGTCTTTTCAGTTCGAGAGGGAGCGCTTGTCGGCAAAAATGACTATTTATTCGGTGTTGACAAGATTCTTGACCCACCGTCAATTACTGCCTTTTTGGTGGATTATTACGCCCATTCGGACTCCATTCCGAAAAAAGTGATTTTTGACGCGAGCGTCAAGGTTGAAAACGAGCTTCTTGAGGGCTATCTTTCCTCTGAAGCGGGAAGAAAAATCACGCTTTGGACTCCCCAGCGCACCGAGATGAAAAAGCTTTGCGAGATGGTGCTTACCAACGCGCGTGAGAAGGCGCAGGCGTATGTTCACGAATACGAAAAGGACAATTCCATTCTCCTTCGACTTATGGAGCTGCTCGAGCTTGAGAGCATTCCCGAGAGAATTGAGGCATACGATATTTCAAATATCGGTGCCGAGCATAAAACGGGCGGTATGGTCGTTTACGTTGACGGCAAGCCCAAAAAGAGTGACTATAGAACGTTTAACATAAGGGAAGTTGACGGAACGGACGATTACGCGTGCATGCGTGAAACCTTGCGCCGCAGACTATCCCACCTTGGCGACGCGCAGGGCTCTATGAGTGAATATCCCGACCTCATTTTGCTCGACGGCGGTAAAACCCACGTTGGTGCGGTGAGAGAGGTGCTTTTGGAGATGGGAGTTGAGATACCCATATTCGGTATGGTCAAGGACGATTTCCACAAGACGCGCGCACTTTGTACCGAAAACGAGGAAATTTCAATTGCCCGCGACCAAGCGATTTACGGTCTTATCTTCCGTATTCAAGAGGAGGTTCACAGGCACACCGTTGCAAAAATGAGCGCCGCCAAATCCAAGACCATTAAAAAATCCTCGCTGGAGAAGATTAAGGGTATCGGTGCGGCAAAGGCGAAGGCGATACTCTCTCATTTTGGCACACTTGCGGCAGTTAAGGAAGCCACACGCGAGGAGCTATTTGCGGTGAAGGGCGTAACGCGCGCGGACGCGGAGAGCATTTACAATTACTATCATCACGGAGAATAAAATGAGAATTATTACAGGAAAAGCAAGGGGAGTGCGTCTTGAAACACTCGATGGACTCAACACACGTCCCACAAGTGAGAGAAGCAAGGAAGCGGTGTTTTCCGCACTTCAGTTTGAAATAGCGGACAGGGTTGTGCTTGACCTTTTCTCGGGTTCGGGACAAATGGGACTCGAGGCGGCAAGCAGGGGCGCTGCGCGTGTTTATCTCGTTGACAAGAGCAGGGAAGCGTTTAAGATAATCACAGGGAATATTGAAAAAACACGCCTTGGGGACGTTTGCGTTGCGAAAAACGAGGACTCCATCTCGTTTTTGAAGAGATATAGCGGTGAAAAATTCGGTATCGTCTTTCTCGACCCGCCCTACGCGACAAATCTTATAGGCGAGGCACTTAAAGTCATTTTGGAGCGTGATTTGCTCGAAGAAGATGGAATTTTAGTGTGCGAAAGTGATAGATTTGATATTTTAGACCTTGAAATTTCAAAAAAGTGTGATATAATCAAGACTATGAAGCACGGAGTGGCGCATATCTCCGTGATAAAACCCAATGGCGCGGAGGAATTATGAGAATTGCAATAGTACCCGGAAGCTTTGACCCCATGACACTTGGACACGTTAATATCGTTGAGCGAGCGTCTAAGCTTTTTGACAAGGTTATCGTTGCCGTAATGATAAATAATAAGAAAAAATATATGTTTACTCCCGAGGAGAGAACCGAGATGGCGCGTCTCTCTTGCTCGCATATTGAAAATGTGGATGTCATTTTTGATGACGGAATGCTTGCAGATCTCGCGTATCGCGTTGGCGCTTGCGCGATAGTTAAGGGACTCCGCGACGAAAAGGATTATCTCTATGAATTTGAGATGGCGCAGTACAATTCGCGCGTAAATCCCAACGTTGAAACGGTGTTTTTGCCCTGCGAGGAGGGAGCGCACGATATCAGCTCCACCGCGGTGCGCAGACGTCTTGAATGTGGCGATGACATCTCCGACGTGGTTTCTACAAAAGCGGTAGAGTATCTGAAGGCGCACGTTTAATTTGAAATTAATAGGAACGAGGGACTCGCGCCCTCGTTTTTTTGTCGACACGGCAACACAAACACATGGGGATGCCCACGCACTGTAGGGGAGGGGTCTCCCCTCCCGCCTTGAAGGAATGTAACCTTTTTTCACAATC
>CANBDB010000112.1 GCA_947367285.1 uncultured Clostridia bacterium
TCTCATACAAAAAAGAACTTCTCCTCGCACTCGGAGGCCCACTATTCGGAGTTTTGGGATTTGCTTTTTCCATTTCTCCTGCATTAAATTATGAACTCGAATCCCTTTTGAATTTTTCGGTGATTTCGCTCATTCTCGCGCTCTTTAATCTTTTGCCGCTTGAATCTCTTGATGGTGGAAGGATGCTAAAATGCACGCTTTGCCTCTGTTTTAAGCTCGAAACTGCGAACAAAATAATGAGCTTGGCGTGTTTTTTAACCCTGTTCACCCTGTGGATGTTCTCGGTTTATGTTATGCTAAAAATAGCTTCCGGACTTCAAACCTTTGTTTTTTGCTCATTTTTCTTCGCAAAATGCTTCATTTTCAACAAGAAAAACGGAGATTTAACGAGTTTTTAAGAGATATTAAGAGATAATCCTTTGTTTTTTTGAATTGCTTTCAGTTCGTCAAGGATAATTCAAAATTTTCTTGATTTTTGGCGATTTTTTTCGACTTTTTTATGCAAAACTATTGCAATTTATTATTATATATGCTACAATATGTGCTATGATGGATAAGAACGGCGATTTCTTGCAAATAGCAGTTCCCCATTCCCAAAATATTTTATATAGGAGTATTATGCGGAATGAAAGAAAATAACAACAATATTGTAAAACCTAAGGTAACATATACCGACACCAAGGTGGTAGATCTTAAGCATATCTACAAGCAGTACGACGGAGAAACAGTTCTCAACGATATCAATCTCTACATTAGAGATAAGGAGTTCGTAACACTTCTCGGCCCTTCCGGATGTGGAAAAACCACGACTCTTCGTATTATCGGTGGTTTTGAAACTCCCGACGAGGGCACGGTTCTCTTTGAAGGCAAGGAGATCAACGATCTCCCTCCTAACAAAAGACATATTAATACCGTTTTCCAAAAATATGCTCTCTTCCCCCACCTTAACGTTTATGAAAATATAGCGTTCCCCCTCAGACTTAAAAAGAAGTCCGAGGATGAAATTCGTGAGAGAGTAACCGAGATGCTTAAAATGGTTGCACTTTCAGGCTTTGAAAACAAGAGTGTAAGCACACTTTCCGGTGGTCAGCAGCAGCGAGTTGCTATCGCACGCGCGCTCATATCCCACCCCAGAGTTCTTCTTCTTGACGAGCCCCTCGGTGCACTTGACCTCAAGCTTAGAAAAGATATGCAGGTTGAGCTTAAGAACATTCAGCAACGCATCGGTATTACATTCATCTACGTAACTCACGACCAGGAGGAAGCACTCTCCATGAGTGACACCGTGGTAGTTATGGCTGACGGTGAAATTCAGCAGATCGGTACACCCACCGATATTTACAACGAACCAAAAAATGCTTTCGTTGCTGATTTCATTGGTGAATCAAATATTATCGACGGAATAATGCTCTCCGACTACAGTGTTCGCTTTGCAGGACACACATTTAAATGCCTTGATAAGGGTTTTGATAAGAACGAGCAAGTTGACGTTGTTGTTCGTCCCGAGGACGTTGACGTTGTTGAACCCGAGCGCGGTATGCTTACCGGTCAGGTTTCAGCAGTTTCCTTCAAGGGCGTTCACTACGAGATAATCGTCGACATTAAGGGCTTTAAGTGGATGATCCAATCCACCGATTACGTAGCTCCCGAGCAGTTCATCGGTCTTTATATCGAGCCCGATGCAATTCATATCATGAAGAAATCCAAGTATTCAGGTATGTTCGGCGACTACTCATCCTTCTCCGACGAGCTCGATCAGCTCTCCGACGTAGAGAGTGCAGAGGAATTCTAATATCTCCCTACCAAACTACTGCAATTCCGAAACAAAGGAAGCCCCCACGGGCTATGGTCATAAATAATGAAAAACAAAAAGTCATTTATGAGCTCTATTGCGGCAGCACCCCATATTTTTTGGGCAGTACTATTCATTGTCCTTCCACTTTTGATCGTTATCGCATATGCCTTTACTAATGCCGAGGGTATTTTCACCCTTGATAATATCAAGGCACTAAAGGATTACGTTCCAATATTCGGACTATCAATAGAGCTTTCAGTTATAGCAACGTTTATTTGCCTCCTTGTTGGCTATCCTCTTGCTTACATCATCGCAAGAAGCAATCCCAAGCATCAGGCAATCTATATTATGCTCCTCATGCTCCCTATGTGGACAAACCTTCTCATAAGAACCTATTCTATTATGGCTCTTCTTGATGATGGCGGTTTCATAAATACAATATTCAACACCTCGTTCCATATTGTAGGCACAAAGGGCGCGGTAATTTTCGGCATGGTCTACGACTTTCTTCCCTATATGGTGCTCCCCATTTACACTTGCGTCTCCAAGATAGACAAGCATATGTGGGAGGTTGCAAGCGACCTTGGCTGTAATACCATCACAACTCTTACAAAGGTAATTCTTCCCCTCTCGCTCTCGGGCATTATCTCGGGCGTAACGATGGTTTTTGTGCCCTCGATTTCGACCTTCTATATTTCCCAAAAGCTTGGTGGCGGTACGTTTGAGCTTATCGGCGACACAATTGAGCGTCAGTTCGTAACGGGCGCGTACAACGTGGGCGCGGCTATCTCACTCGTAATGATGATACTCATTCTTATTTCCCTCGGTCTTATGAATTACTTCTCCGAGGAAGGCGAAGGAGGTATCATTCCATGAGAAAATATGCATCCCGAATCTACCTTTGCATTATTTTTGCAATACTTTATATTCCGATACTCACGCTCGTTCTCTTCTCATTTAACGATAGCGAGAGCACCGCGAATTTTACAGGCTTTAGCTTTGAGTGGTACAAAAAGCTATTTTCCGACGAAAATGCCTTTATCGCTCTTCGTAACACACTTATTCTTGCAGTGTCATCCGCTACACTCTCTACTGTAATCGGTACAGCGGCTGCGGAAGGCATTTACAAAATGAAGACCAAATGGTTTAAAACCGTGGTGACGAGTGTGACCAACGTTCCCATGATGAACCCCGATATCGTAACAGGTGTTTCGTTCATGCTCTTCTTCGCGGCAGTTGTGGGATTTTTCAAGATCGCAGACTATGACGATATTGGATTTTTTGCAATGCTTATCGCGCATACAACGTTCTGCCTTCCTTACGTAATTTTAAACGTGCTTCCCCGAATCAGCGAGCTCGGTAACTCACTTACCGAAGCGGCGCTCGACCTCGGTTGCACACCTGCAGAAGCATTCTTTAAGGTAAAGCTTCCCAACATTATGCCCGGTGTCATTTCCGGCGCAGTAATGGCATTTACTCTTTCACTTGACGACTTCGTAATCTCATATTTCGTAAGCCCGTCAAACTTCCAAACGCTTCCCCTCTTGATTTATTCAATGACGAAAAAGACGGTAAAGCCCGATATGTACGCACTCTCAACGCTCATTATCGTAACGGTATTTACACTTCTCATTCTTTCCAATTTGAAAAATTTCAAGAATACGGACAAACGCAAGAAGAAAGGGGGTAAAAAGGCATGAAAATTAAACTTTTAGCCCTTCTTTTGACAGTTCTTGCTCTCCTTCTTTGCTCTTGCGGAGAAAGTGATGAAAGCAACTTAGCGTCGGACAAGACAATCACCATCAACGTCTACAACTGGGGTGAATACATTTCCGACGAGGACAACGAGGAATGCGGACTCTTTGACGTTAACGCAGGTTTTGAAGAATACTACAAGGAAAAATACGGCGTAACCGTCAAGGTCAATTATTCTACCTATGCAACAAACGAGGATATGTACGCGAAGCTTACAAACAGTGCCGTATCCTACGATATCGTTATTCCCTCTGACTATATGATTCAGAAGATGATCGAAAACGATATGCTCCTTCCGCTTGATTACTCAAAGCTCACAAATTACGGTAATATCAGTGACGATTTCAAAAATCTTGACTACGATCCCGAAAACAAATTCACAGTTCCCTACACTTACGGTATGCTCGGCATTATCTACAACTCCGAATTTGTAAAGGATGAGGATATAGATGAGCATAATTGGGGCTGGGGACTTCTTTGGGACGAGCAGTTTGCAGGCAAGATTCTTCAGTTCAACAATCCCCGTGATGCATTTGCAACTGCAATGTTCAAGGGGGGACTTGACATCAACTCCGACAAGCCTGAGGTTTGGGAGGAGGCTCTTGAGGAATTGAAAAAGCAAAAGCCCATACTCCAAGGATACGTAAATGACGAAATCTTCAATAAAATGAAGGGTGCGTCCGCATATATCGCTCCCTACTTTGCAGGTGACTTTTTGACAATGGCTGCGGATAATGATGACCTTAGATTCTATTATCCAAGTGAGGGTACAAACTACTTTGTAGATGCATTTTGTATTCCTAAAACGTCAAAAAATCCCGAGCTCGCACACGAATATATCAACTATATGATAAGCGTTGAGGCGGCTACCGCTAATGCGCTCTATATCGGATATGCTTCACCAAATAAGGCAGTAGTGGAAAGCGAATATTATCAGGAAATGCTCGATTACAACTACAGCACCGATAATATCGACGCGTGGGAAATTCTTTACGGCAAGACCAAGGAAGAGGCAAACGTAAACTATCCTTACTCCCCCGCTTATGAAGACTATAAGCACAAGCCCGTTGACATTCAGGCGCACGTTACGGCTCTTTGGGAGTCCCTCAAAACCAAAAACTCCACTGAACCTTGGATTCATATCACAAGTGGCGCAATAGTGGCAGGCGTGCTTGGCTTGGCTATTCACTCCACTTATATCAAGAAAAAACGTTCAAAATTCTATCGCGATAGAGATAGAGAGCTTAGAAAGCAAAAACAAATGAAAAAATAACACTTAGCCCACAGTTCATCTGTGGGCTTTTGTTATAGGTTTAATATTGATATAAAAAAGTTAGAGAGTACGGACTTACTTTTTTCGAGAAAAAAGTAAGCAAAAAAGCTTTTTTAATGCATTTTCTTGATTTAAGCCGCGCAAATTGTTCCGCACCGAGATTCTATCGGTCACCCAGCCGGACACGAAGTGTCATTCTGGATTTTTGCGCTTGCGCAAAAAGGGGCGACAGAATCTCGGCTGGGCTCCCAAACGGATTGGCGGGGCGTCGAGAACGTCGCCCCCTACGG
>CANBDB010000113.1 GCA_947367285.1 uncultured Clostridia bacterium
ATCACATTTTTATGAATATTTCAATCATATAGATGAAACGCCCTCGCTCAACTTGAACGAGGGCTATTTTTATGCTGTTTTACGCTTCTTTGTTTTCACGAGATACCAAACAACACATACTGCGAGATTGATAACGTGTAAGGACAATAAGCCTGCGCTTAGTATTGAATACATAACTTGACCGTTTTGGTCAGCTTCATCTGTCGTGACTACGATTTCCCATTCTCCGTTCTCGTGCTGAAGAATGTTGATTGACTCATATAAAACGGGATTGTAGTAATATTTTTTACCGTCGATTTCTGCCCATTTTTTGTTAGGTTCGTGCGTTGGAACTTCACTTGGCGGTAAATTACCATATCCCTCGTCATACCAAGCATCATATTCGCTCTGCATATACGCAATGAATTTATCGGGATCGTCAAATCTTTCACGCTCTATGAAGGTAGATTCACTAACGGAAGAAGTGATAATATATGTCGCAAGTATAATGATTGCAAGCACAACCGTAAATACGATACAGATTTTGCCGAGAAGCTTGCTTTCTGCATTGACTTTGCTAACCACTCGCTCGTCGAGCCACACTATCTCTTTGCTTATAAGTGCTTTCCGTATAAAAATTTTATATAAGCAAAATGCGATAAGGAACGCAAGCGCGGATGCCAATAGTCCATATCCAAGCCAATATTCAAACACCAAGCCATAGTTCGCGCCGTTTATCATCGTTGCTATCGGCAGACAGAACGCAAAGGTCAAAAGTATCCCGAAGAATATCTTTACCGAGCTGAACACCATATCCGTGTTCGCTTTCTTTATCTCCTCGGCGTGTTCTGCTTCTTCCTCGTCGATGAGCAATCTAAAACTCACGGTGAAGCATATCTGACATATCGTGGCTGCTACAAAGAATACGCTTGCAAGGCAAAAGCCGAGCAGGCCTTTTGAGAAGCCAAGATTGCATATCATAGCGGCTATAAGTCCTACGATGATAAGACCTATCGAGATAAAGGAGAGGTTGGTAAACTTTTTCTTTCTGCTATGTAGCATCAGCTTGAACTGCTTGTCGCTTTTCGCTTTCTGCTTGTTCGCTGCATCTTCCGATGCTACTTCTCGGTCGGGGTTGTTTCGTTCTCCGCGCAGAAGTTCGTCGGTGGTGATGCCGAAGATCTCCGCTATCGAAGGTATCAAGGAAAGCTCCGGCGTACACTCGTCGCACTCCCATCGGCTAACCGTTTTATCCGAAACAAAGAGCTTTTCTCCAAGCTCCTTCTGAGTCATACCGTTTGCTTTACGCAGAGCCGATATGAATTTACCTATCGTTTTCTTTTCCATAGTAATGCCTCCTCGCATTTCGGTTGTTCTTGTGCTTACATTCTATCATTTCGTCAGAAGGAATACCACCCTCAAACGAAGGAATTACTCCCAAAATGCGAGAATTAGGTATTGGTTCTACAAAAAACACAATTGAAGTTTAATAATCGCCTATTAGCAGATTTCCGTTCTTATCATATATTTCTACACTACCATCAATATCCGGAATAGCGCTATGAGTGTGTTCGTCAAGATCGTTCCAAAAATACGCGAGGGTTTTATGGGTATATCCCAACGAATCTTCCGCTAAAATATAGATACAGAATTTATCACCGTATTTAGCATCATAGCTCACGTTTACGGGTACGTGATAGGATTGATTTGTTATGTTGCTCGTAATATCTTTTCTGTCGATCTCCTGCTCATTCTTAACAGTAACTAATTCGATTTTGGTTATGGTTACATTGCTATTTTCGGCAACCGGCTTTTCATCAAACATCAAGTTTCCGTCTATTGTCAATTTGCCGTTTTTAAGAATATCCGACGTTTCTAAATGAGCATAAACATAGGGGAGATAACGTGCAAACAAGATTGATACATCGACATCTTCAAGCTTTTCAGTTTTTGTTGTTTCTCCCGAAACAATACTCAGCATCGGGTACTCATCGTAGTCAATAAACATATTGACCGCTACGGTCGCAATAAACTCATTGCCGTTTCTTTCAAGGGCAACAGTTTCACTTCCAACCTTAACAGAAAGCTGCATATCATCGGTCAAGCTCTTTGGAACTACTTTGAGAGTTACGGGAACAGTATGCGTTTCCGCATTCAATTCACCTAAAGAATAATCTACACTTGATAAAAGACTTGCTTCTTTTTTGAGCTTTTCATCCACGTTATCGTAGATTGAGTTGATGTCATTGTGCAAATAGTTTATTTTATTTTGATAGTTTGCAATCGTATTTTGCAAATTGGAGATTTGATTGGATAAATCACTAATCTTAACCAAACACAAAATCATCAAACAAGCCAACGCAATGATGGCTACTATTGACCAATTAAATCTTTTTTTATTTTCTTCCATACAATTATCCTCCAAGGATTTTACTGCTTCTTAAACACAGTTTTCATAATAGTTGAGAACTTCGGAGGCATACCGTAAAGAAGAACGCCTACACGGTAGATCTTTGCGGAAAGAACTCCGATGCCGACGGTCGATCCAATGAGAATTGCAATAGAAATAGCAATTTCATACCACGCCACCGTACTCATACAAATTCTCGTAAACATCGCCATAGGTGAGGTGAACGGAATATAGGAGCATACGAGCATTGCAGTGTTATCAACAGAGCCGCTGCTCATTGAGAACATAACCACCATAAATGCGATAATAAAGAGGAACGTGATCGGCATAACCGATGTATTGATATCTTCGAGTTTGGATGCTGTCGAGCCAATTGCGCCAAACATAAACGCATAGATAAGGAATCCAAGCACAAAGAACACGATCAGATAGATAAAGAGTTCAATCGGAATATCGAATATGGAAGCAATCAAAGGATTGGAAAGAGCTTCTTTGTTCACGTTATAAAGGAGTATTGCCGTACCAAATACGAGTACAAGCTGAGAGAATCCTGCAATACAAGAAGCAAGCACCTTGCCGAACATCATACTTGTGGGCTTTGCGCTCGTTACGAGAACTTCCATCGCACGAGAACTCTTTTCGGTTGCTACGTTGGTGGCAACCATCTGTCCGTAAAGAAGAATGACCATATACAGAGCGAAGATCATGATGTAGGTGTAGAAGAAGTTCTGCATCTGATCCTTGCCGAGTGTTTCGGTGCCGCTTTCAATCTGAACAGACATAATCTCACCTGCCTGCTCGGGCGTAAGTCCGTTCTGCACCATAGCATTGATACGATATACCTCTTGAAGAACGGTGTTAGCGACCTCGGTATTCATATCGTACATCGAAAGGTTATTTACGTAATAGGTATAGGAGGATGCGCTGTTCATCACGAAAGCACATTCCGCATTGCCTGATATAATATCATTCTTAAGCTCGTCAATGCTGCCTTCTGCGACCTTTACGTTATAATCGACGAAAGCGTTTCCGAAGTATTCTTTTACGATGGCGGAGAGGTCTTCATCCTCGGCATAAACAAGCATTGTAGGAAGGTCGGTTGGAGTTACATCACCTTCATCGTCCGATTCAAATGCTGTTATGATATTCGGAATGAACATTACAATGGCGATTGCAACAACGAGAAATATCGTAAAACCAACAAATACTTTATTTCTCATATAACCTTTAAGTTCAAATTTAAGTATTTTACCAAACTGTTTCATCGGTTCTGCCTCCTTACACCTGCGCGCCTGCGTACTCTACGAAAATATCATTGAGTGAAGGCTCAAACACCTTTACCTCGTCAATATCGTAGCTTTCTACAAGTCGTTTCATCATAGACTGCTTTTCATCGGGACTTGCAAGCTGAATGAGTAAGGTTCCGTCCTCACGCTCGGTGCAAATATCTCCGAGGTCTGCCATTATCTTTTCGGGATCTTGGGTGCTTACCACGATCTTATCGCGCGGATAGGTTCTCTTGATTTCGTGGAGATCTCCGCTGATAGCCACCTTGCCTGCGTTGATGATGGCAATGCTGTCGCAAAATTCCTCTATGTAGCTCATCTGATGGCTTGAAAACAGAACAATTTTTCCTTTTGATATCTGTTCCTTTACCACGTCCTTTAGAAGCATTGCGTTTACGGGATCAAGCCCTGAGAACGGCTCGTCGAGGATAACGATATCGGGATCGTGCGCAAGCGCGGTAATAAGCTGAATTTTCTGCTGATTTCCTTTTGACAAGGTATCAAGGCGCTTGTTGCGATATTCGCTCATACCGAGTCTGCCGAGCCAATAGTCAACGGCTTTTACAGCATCCTTTGCGCTCATACCTTTCAGCTCCGCAAAATACACGAGCTGATCGATGATGAGCTTCTTGGGATACAAACCGCGCTCCTCGGGAAGATAGCCGATGCCGATTTTATCGTAATCAATTGGCTTTCCGTCAATCAGTACTTCGCCGCCATTCGCCGGGAATACGTTCATCAATATACGGATAGATGTTGTTTTACCTGCGCCGTTTCTGCCAAGCAGACCGAACGCTTTTCCACCCTCTGCCGTGAAAGATACGCCTTTGAGGACTTCTTTCTCGCCAAAGGACTTGTCAATATTTTTTAGTTCAAGTATCATTTTTTTGTCCTCTGCAATTATACTTTTTCCTTTCTAAAGGTTACAAGAAATGCGCCTCTCAGCTGAGATGACGTTGCCATATAATCATATGTTGCAAGCTCCCACCCCTCAGAAGCTCTTTCGTTTATCAGCTTATCCAGCATCGCAATGTCATCTTCATTTGCTTTGTCGGAAAACCATTTCGTACTTACTGTTAATATTTCTGTTTTGTAAATGTACATAAAGTTTTTCTCCTTTGAAATCATTCTAAAAATTTACTTTCTGCATCCTTCGTGTCAATTTGGAATTTATTAGTCCAATACTACGGATTTTTTCTTTCCGTTCTTATTTTTTGGATACTCTCTGATACGGATAACAAAGTCAAGGTTGATAGCTTCAATCTTGCCGTCCTTTTCCACAAGAATTGCTCCATCAGTAACTTCTTTTATTACGCCCTCATACTGATGGCTTCAGTCAAAAGAAGAGATAATGCAATCTTTTTCAATAAA
>CANBDB010000114.1 GCA_947367285.1 uncultured Clostridia bacterium
ATCACACCTATTGTAGCACAAAAAGTGTTTCTTGTAAATAAAAATATTAAAAATTGCCCACACTTTGACAATATTTGCCTCATAATGAAACTATAATTGAATAAGAAATGAAAAAGGAGTTAAAAATGGTAGTTTACGGGGATTTGCTGTTTATGATAAATTTCAGTATGGATTTTCTGTGCTTTTATTTTTCGTGCTTGCTTACGCATCGTAAATTACCCAACCTTCGCGCTATTGTTGCGTCAAGCATTGGAGGAATATATTCCGTGGCGGTGCTATTTATCAAGGCTAAACAACCCATCGCGCTTTTGGTGGATATTTTCGTTCTTTTTTTAATGTGCGCCACTGTTTATTGTGGGCGAGGGGTGAGTTTGAAAACGGTTCTCAAAATGACTGCGATATATTTTCTTGTTTCGTCGCTGCTAGGCGGCGTAATGACCGCGTTATATTCGTTTTTGAATAGATTTGATTCAATTTTTGACAATATGTCGATTGAAAATGACTTGCAAATTTGGATTTTTTTGCTTTTGGCTATTAGTGGCTCAGCATTAACGATTTATGGCGGAAAAATTTTTCGCTCGGGGTCATCAAAGAGAACTGTGGGGCTTGAAATAGAGCACCTTGGAAAGATCGCGCGTCTTAGCGCTCTTGTTGATAGCGGAAACCTCGCGCTAGAGCCGATAAGCGGAAAAAGCGTGGTTATAATTCGCCTTGAGACCTTGGAGAATATATTGGATAGCGAGGTGTATTCAGCTCTTGCAAAAGGGGACATTTGTCAACTCCCCTTGTCCGTAGCATCAAAAATAAGGTTGATACCGACTCGGGCTATAAGCGGAGAAGCACTTTTGCCCGCGATGAGATTTGAAAGTGTCAGGATAAAAAACTCAAAGATAACGAAGGAAATTGACGTATATATTGCATTTGTGAGGGGCAAAAAATTTGGCGATTGTGATGCGATAATATCTCACGAAACTATTATATAAAATCAAGAAAATCTAATAAAACAATTAAAAATAATGTAAAATACTATTATATTATTATTTGTGGAGATGAACATGGAAAAGAAAGATGCGGTTGATAGTGCCATAGAAATTATACTTTACGCAACAAAAAAAGCGAGAGAGATTATATTCAAAATTAAAGTTCTTATAGGAAGGCTGAAGGCAAAGAATGCGGAGAGCGAGGTTTATTATGTTAACGGGCCCGACGTGCTCCCCCCACCGCTTACAAAGGAAGAGGAAGCGGAGTGTATTGAAAATATCGCCGTAGACCCTGAGGCGCGCAATAAACTGATAGAACACAATCTTCGCCTTGTTGTGTACATAGCCAAGAAATTTGAGAGCACGGGCATTGGAATTGAGGACCTTGTTTCCATTGGTACTATAGGACTCATTAAAGCAATAAACACGTTTAGAAGTGAAAAAAATATACTAATTGCCACATTTTCGGAAAAGTGTATTGAAAATGAGATACTAATGGCAATTCGCAAAAACTCACAAAAGCGGGGAGAGATATCAATAGACGAGCCGCTAAACGTCGATTGGGACGGCAACGAGCTTCTCCTTTCCGACGTACTGGGTAGCGAGGAGGATAATGTTTCCTACGAGCTTGAGCAGGCGGAGGAGAGGAGAGTTCTTCGCGAGGCGGTGGAAAAGCTTGACGAGAGGGAAAGGCTGATAATAGAAATGCGATACGGACTCTTCGGACGCAAGGAAATGACACAAAAGGACGTTGCGGATTGCCTTGGAATTTCTCAATCTTATATCTCGAGACTTGAAAAAAAGATAATTTCTGACCTTCGTTTAGAAATTGAAAATAAAATTTGAAAAAATTCAAAAAAACTATTGCAAAATATGTTTTATTGTGTTATAATCATATGCAATGTGAATTATTTTGCTAAAAAAGTGAGGTGTAAATAAAATGAAGACAGGTATCCATCCTAAGTATGAAGAAGTAACAATTAAGTGTGCTTGTGGTGAAACAGTTACAACAAAGTCCACAAAGGGCGGAGAAGTAAGAGTTGAAATTTGCTCTAAGTGTCATCCTTTCTTTACCGGTAAGCAGAAATTCGTTGACGCCGGCGGTAGAGTTGACAAATTCAAGAAGAGATTGCAGGCAAGCGGTAGATAATTTTGCCACCAATCTAAAATCAGTACATTTCGCAACTATGGGCAAGCTGTGTGCATTTGGCACATACTTGCCCTTATTGTGTTTTTGTCAAATTTTAGCAATTTGTTGCTTTGATTACAGAGGGTAATAATAATGAAGAAAGAAGATTTGTCCGTAGCGGT
Source organism: uncultured Clostridia bacterium (assembly GCA_947367285.1). GTDB lineage: Bacteria > Bacillota > Clostridia > Oscillospirales > CAG-272 > RGIG4608. Next base: position 2,292 of record CANBDB010000114.1, read on the forward strand.
CTTTGATTCGGGACTTGGCGGAGTCAGCGTGCTAAAGGAGCTCCTACGTGAGCTTCCAAATGAAAATTTCATATATTACGGCGACACCGCAAATGCTCCTTACGGAGTGAAAAATGCGGACGAAGTCAGGGCGCTTACCTTTTCCGTTTACGAAAAGATGCGCGAGAGGGGAATCAAAGCCTTTGTTATTGCCTGCAACACTGCAACAAGTGTATCTGTGGCTCAATTGAGGGAAAAGTATCCCGAGGATATAATCGTGGGCGTTGAGCCTGCGCTAAAGCCCGCAGTTTTGTGCCGAGAGCAACCGACGGTTGCCGTGCTTGCAACACCTCTTACGCTTAAAGAGGAAAAATTTGCCTCTCTTCTTGGTAGGTTTTCAGGAAATGCTAAGGTGATTCCGTTTGCCTGCCCGGGACTTGTTGAGTTTGTTGAGCGAGGCGAGGTGACGGGTGATGGTCTCCAAGCATTTTTGGAGCAGCTCCTCGAACCCTTGAAAAGGGAAAAGCTTGACGCCGTGGTGCTTGGATGCACTCACTATCCCTTTGTTAAGGAAGAAATCGCCAAGATTTTGGGCGCTGACGTGCTTATTTTCGACGGAAGCCTTGGAACTGCGAGAGAGACAAAGCGACGCCTTGAGGTGAGCGGAATTTTAAGCGCACGAAAAGAGCAAGGCACCGTAATATTTTTAGATTCGTCCTATCCAAATATTGAAAACCCCGAAAAATCAAACCTAACACGATTTGGAGGTGACTATTTATGCAAATGAATTTCAGTAAAAATAAAGAAGAGCATATTTCAAAGGCAATTCTTGTAGGTATCGTTACAAGAGAAAACAATGCCGAGGAGGTTGAAAAGGAGCTCGACGAGCTTGCAAGGCTTCTTGACACGGCTGGTGGCGAGGAATTTGCAAGGCTCATACAAAATAAAGATACTCCCGATCCGAGAACTATGATCGGAAGCGGAAAGATTGCGGAGCTATCGGAGCTTTGCAAGAATAATGGAATAAAACTCGTTATCTTTGACGCGGAGCTTTCTCCCTCACAAATCAGAAACATTGAGGACGATATTGGAGATGACGTGAGATGCATTGACCGTTCAATGCTCATTCTCGACATCTTTGCGCTCCACGCCACCACGGGCGAGGGTAAGCTTCAGGTTGAGCTTGCACAGCTTAAATATACTGCGCCCCGACTTATAGGCAAGGGAACGGAGCTTTCCCGTCTTGGCGGCGGTATCGGTACGCGAGGCCCCGGTGAATCCAAGCTTGAAAGTGACCGACGTCATATGAAGCGCCGTATCACTGCTCTTGAAGAGGAGCTTCGTGAGCTTGAGAAGAATAGAATGACCATGCGCGCGAGCCGCGATAGAAGCCAAATTCCGCAAATTGCGATAGTTGGCTACACAAACGCGGGCAAGTCCACACTTCTCAATACGTTGACTGACGCAGGTATTCTTGCGGAAAATAAGCTTTTCGCAACACTTGACCCGACAACGAGAAAATTAAAATTGCCCTCGGGTGAGTCCGTTTTGCTTACGGATACCGTTGGTTTTATTAGAAAATTGCCCCATCACCTCGTTAAAGCGTTCAAATCCACACTTGATGAGGCGGTTTATGCGGATATTCTTATGATAGTGATTGACGCGCACGACGACGAGGCAAGAGCACAGCTCGACGTTACCGAATCCCTCCTTGCGGAGCTTGGCGCGGCAGGAAAGCCCACTATCTACGTTTATAATAAGTGCGATCTCGGAATTTCTTCCGAGCTTCCTTCTTATATTGCAAACAATGAAGACCCCAACCGTGTAGTTTGTGCGATCTCGGCAAAGAGCGGAGAGGGAGTAGATACTCTTCTTGAGAAGATTGAAACTATCATTCACGCAGGCAAGAGCCGTGTTACCTTCGTAATTCCCAATTCCGAACAGGCGGCGCTCAATATTCTCTATAAAAACGCAAACGTTGAGAGTGTTGATTATGGCTATGAGGGAGTAACCGTTGTTGCGGTGGTTGACCAAAAGGTTCGCGGAATGCTTAAAAAGTATGATATTAACAAGCCTCAAGAGGTTGAGGAGTTTTAAATTGCCTTCCCCTAAATGGGAAGGCTATTCTGAAAGGAGCTAAGCTATGGCTGAAAATGGCGAAAAATTGTATATAACCGTTCGCGGCTACGGTGAGGCTCGTTTTGAGGAAAAAAAGTCCGTTTTTATCGGTTATTGTGAGCACGTTACAAGCGAGGAAGAGGCACTTGCCTTTGTTAAGAAGATAAAGGAAAAGCATCGTGATGCAACGCATAATTGCTACGGCTACACCATGAAGGGCGGCATTTCGTGCCGATATTCCGACGACGGAGAGCCGCAGGGAACTGCAGGTAAGCCCATTCTCGACGTGCTGCAAAAAAGCGGAGTTGATGACGTGTGCGTTGTGGTTACACGTTATTTTGGCGGCACGCTTCTCGGTACGGGTGGGTTGGTTCACGCATACTCACAAGGCGCAAAGGTTGCGCTTGAGGCGGCGGGTATTGCTCAGTTTGAAAATTATGTTGTGTTTGAGGTTGTATGCTCCTATTCCGATCACCAAAGGATTAGCTTTGAGCTTGAAAAGCTTGACGCGATAGTTGACCTTACCGATTATTCGGATTGTGTCAAGGTGATTTTCGCCGTGAAAGAGGCTCTTGCTGAAGGAATTGAAAGAAAAATAACCGAAATAAGCGCGGGAAAAAGTGCCGCAAAGCGTATTTGTG
>CANBDB010000115.1 GCA_947367285.1 uncultured Clostridia bacterium
GTTAGAGCATACAGCATTTCGGCAACTTGAGCGCGTGTGATATTTGCGGTGGGGGAAATCTCTCCGCAATTACTATCGAGAAATCCGAGGTCATTCAAGGTATAGATGGCATCGTGCGCCCATGCGGGAATATCGTTTTTATCCGTAAAAGTCGGTTTGACTGTGGGAACACTGATTCCAACAACTCGGCTAACAATCAGCGCCGCCTCGGCACGAGTTATATCGCTATTGGGCAGGAATACAAATTCCCCCTCTTCATTCACCGAGCCACTGATGATACCCAGCTTTCTCGCTTCCCTAACGTAACCCTTGAGCGATGCGGGGATTTCCGCGTCGTCGTCAAAGCCCGTATCAAAAACCGCCTCCACGTCATTATAGCCAAGCGCGTGCATGAGCATCACCAAAAAGTCAATTCTACTCACACTCTTGTCGGGCATAAAATAGGTGTTATCTCCGAGCGACACACCACTCATCACGTTCATTTCCGCCATGGTCAGTGCGGCATGATGTGACCTATGGCCATCCATATCGCAAAATACCGTGTCGGTTTGCAATTTTTCAACAGTAAGACTCACCTTTTGTGAGGGCGAGAAATTGCCGTATTTGTCCACTGCAACGTACTCAAAGTAATCCTCACCGAAATACATTCCCACGGGCGTATATAAATACTCACCGGTACTACTGTCAAAATCGAGTGTGCCACCCTTCGCATAAGTGACAACCTCATAGCGAATCTCGTCTCCGTCGGGATCATACGCGCCAACCTTTCCAAAAACCGTAACGCCCTGATGCGTGCTCACACTTAGGTAGCGCAAGTCGTTATTGACAATCGTCGGTGCGGAATTTTCGCGTGACAAAAAGTACAATTTACAAGTCATCTCGTATTCTCCGCCGTTGACCTTGAATTTGAAAACCGTTTCCCGAGTTGCATCATCCGCCGCCCTGAAATTAAGTAGATCGAGATTTGAGCCCGATATGCTCTGCCCCGCATTTACCACAACGTCGCCAACACACAAACATCCTTCCGTTACTGCGGGGATGGTGGTGAGCGTGATGGAGGAAATCTCATTTATATTGAGATTTTTTGCAAAATCATCCGCACTGAAAATTATTTTTTGTCCCTTAAGGGCATATTTTGCCATCTCATACTTGCCCGCTATCACCGAAAGACCGCTTGATACGTCAAGCGTGGCATCTTTGCTTTGTTCCCTTACAACGCCTACAACCGTAAAGATAAGCGCCATAACTATTACCGAAAAAGTTATAAATCTTTTCATAAAAATCCTCTCCATTATTTAACTTAATAAATTATATCTTTCACGAATTAATTTTATGCAAGTTAAAAGAAATATTGTATTCTTAATCATTTTGGTGTATAATATATTAAAGTTTACGAATGGGGGCAAAATATGAAATTTGAAAATAAATTTATCGGTCTTTCGATAAAGGAAATACTTATAGATGAGCTTGGATTTTCAAAAAGAGCAATTGCTGCCCTCAAAGCGCGTCCTGACGGGATTTTACTCAATGGCAAGCATGCAACCGTGCGTGCAAAAGTCAATGAGGGGGACGTCCTCATTATTAACTGCGAGGATATGGGGAGCAACGAGGAAAAGCTAGTGCCCTCATCCACCTTGCCCGACATCATTTATGAGGACGAGCATATCGTGGCGGTGAACAAGCCTCCCTTTATGCCCACACATCAGTCGCAGGGACATTTTTACGATACGCTTGCAAATTCTCTCGCGTATTACTATTCAAAAGAAGGTCGCCCATTCGTTTTTCGCTCGGTAAACCGACTTGACCGAAACACAAGCGGCGTTGTGCTTGTGGCTAAAAGCCGTATCGCCGCCGCAAAGCTCTCCGAAGAGATGAAGCGCGACGGCATCAAAAAAAGTTATATTGCAATTCTTGATGGCACTCTCGAGCATAATTTGGGCACAATAGAAACATACATACGACGAGCACAAAAAAGCATAATACTCCGTGAAGTGTGTGGAGAGTGTGAGGACGGCAAAATTGCCATTACTAATTATCGCGTTTTGGCTCGCGCCAATGGGTTAACCTTGGTTGAGGCTGAACCCAGGACCGGCAGGACGCATCAGCTCCGCGTGCATTTCTCACATCTTGGCGCACCGATACTCGGAGACGATCTTTATGGAAGTGCCTCCCCCCTCATTGAGCGCCACGCACTCCACGCTCGCAAACTTAATTTTGTGCATCCCGATAGCCGCAAAGTAATAAGCATTCAGGCGGATTTGCCCTCAGATATGCGTGAAATTATTGAAAAGAATTTCGGAAAGGAGCTTTTTTAAATGGAAGATAACAAAATCACTCAAGAAGAACAAGACGCAAAAACCGAAAAGCTCCCAATACCTTGCTACGTATTTTTTGCGCTTGCATTTGTGGCAATAATCATTTATATTATCGGCACAAGCTACACGCCCTTTGCGGATTTTTTCAATAGATATATCGCTTCAATAGTAAGGGGCACTTTGGCAACAATCACAAATCTTCTACCCCTCTCGCTTGCCGAGATTGGAGTAATTTGTATCCCTGTGATACTGTTTTTCGTGATTAGAATAACTACTCAAAAATATTCTAGCTCGTGGAAAAACGTAGGTGTTTTTTGCCTTATAATGCTATCCGTGCTCTCGCTTTTCTTCTCGCTCTTCGTGTTCTCATTCGGCATGGGATATCACACGTCCTCGCTTGACAAGAAGCTCGATCTTGATAAAAAGACCGTCAGCGCCAAAGAACTTGCCGCAACCGCGGAGTGGCTTATTGAGAACGTAAACGCAGGGATTGACAACATTGAATTTGCGGACAAGAGCTCCTCAATATCCCCACACTCCATAAGGGAGATGAATTTGCTTTTGCTCGACTCCTATGACAAGCTTGATGACGAGTATGAGTTTCTTCCCTCGCTTCACTCATTCGTCAAGCCCGTAATGCTCAGCGAGCCTATGACATACACTCACATTTCGGGAGTTTACACCTATTTTACGGGTGAGGCAAACGTAAACACCAACTGTCCCGACTACTCCATGCCCTATACCGCCGCGCACGAGCTTGCCCACCAAAGAGGAATTGCGCGCGAGGACGAGGCAAATTTCATTGCCTTTCTCGTATGCTCGTCGAGTGAGGACTCATACATTAGATATTGCGGATATATGAACCTTTGCGAGTACGTTCTCAATGCGCTCTATGCAGCCGACAAGGACTTGTGGGAAGCCACGTATAAAAAGCTTGACAACCGCGCGATATATGAAATGATAGCATACAACAATTTCTATGAGCCATATCGCGACAACGTAATTGGTGAGGTGAGTGGCGCAATAAATGATGCCTATTTGCAAGCAAACGGCACAGAGGGATCGGTCAGCTACGGACTTGTAGTAGACCTCGCGGTAACTTATTTTCACAAAAACATTGAAAATTGAATACTATAGCTAATGGTTGATAAAAAAGTTCCTTAATTATCGAAAAAGCTATTCCATTTTTGGCGGTTATATGTTATAATGATTTGTAATATTAAATATAACTGCCAAAACTGTTTTTTGGGGGATCTACATATATGGAAAAAATCATAATTAACGGCGGGCATGAGCTTCATGGTGACGTTTATATCAGCGGAATGAAAAACGCGGCGCTTCCCATCATCTTTGCAACAATACTCACTGCCGATAAATGTATAATCGAAAACGTTCCCAAAGTAAGTGATATCACAATGTCATTTGATATTCTTCGTTCAATGGGAGCGAGAATTAAATATCTTGACGAGGCAACGGTTGAGATTGACACAACCGAGCTTGAGGGCGGAATCTCTCCCGACGATCTCGTTTGCCGTATGAGAGGCTCAACGTATCTTCTCGGTGCAGAGCTTGCAAGATTCAAAAAATCCAAGGTTGCATTCCCCGGCGGATGTAATTTCGGCACACGTCCAATAGATATGCATATCAAGGGCTTTGAAGCTCTGGGCGCAGGCATCACACAGGACGAAACCTATGTTTATGCCAATGCACCCAACGGCCTTTGTGGCAACTCAATCTACTTTGACATAGTTTCCGTTGGAGCAACTGTAAACCTTATGCTTGCGGGAGCTCTTGCAAACGGACTTACCGTAATTGAAAACGCTGCAAGAGAGCCACACATAGTTGACCTTGCAAACTTTCTTAACACATGCGGTGCAAATATTAAGGGCGCAGGTACGGGAATCATTAAAATCGAAGGTGTTGAAAAGCTTCACGGCTGCACCTACGATATCATTCCCGATATGATCGAGGCAGGAACTTATATGGCCGCAGTAGCCGCTACGGGCGGTGAGGTAAACATCAAAAACGTAATTCCCAAGCACTTGGAAATCATTTCCACAAAGCTTGTTGAAATGGGTGTTGAGGTTAGAGCATACGACGATTATATCACAGTAAAATCGGACGGAAAGCTCAAGCCCACAAATATTCAAACCCTTCCCTATCCGGGCTTCCCCACCGATATGCACCCGCAGTTTTCAACTCTTTTGGCGATTGCAAACGGTGACAGCACGGTTTATGAAACCATTTGGAAAAACCGCTTCAAATACGTTAAGGAGCTTGAAAAGATGGGCGCTAACATCACAGTTAACGAACCCTTTGCCGCATTCCACGGTGTAGAAAAGCTACACGGTGCAACGGTGCGCTCCGTTGACCTGCGCGCAGGAGCTGCAATAGTTATTGCAGGACTCGTTGCCGAAGGAACAACTGAGGTTATCGACATCTTCACTATTGAGAGAGGATACCTCGATATAGTTGGCAAGCTCAAGGAGCTTGGCGCGGACATTTCAAAGGTCTATATCGACGAAAATGCATTCATATAAAATAAAAGGTCAAGGCATTTGCC
>CANBDB010000116.1 GCA_947367285.1 uncultured Clostridia bacterium
AAAAAACATTTGTTGACAATATCTAATACTTATGATATCATTATAATGTCGAAATTTGCGGCAAAATAATTCCTACGATATTTTGGAGTATTTATGAACAAAGAATTTAAGAAATTTGATATGAAAGCACCGCCTATAAGACAAAGACACTGGCTCCGCCCGGTTACTTGGGCTCTTTCATTTCCATTTGTGGCTTTGCAACACACAAAAATAATCAAAACAAACTGTGAGGGACTTAAGCCCCCATATATTCTTCTTTGTAATCACAATGGATTTTATGATTTTCAGGTAGCGACCTGTGCAATTTTCCCCGACAGAGCCAACTACGTTGTTGCTATTGACGGATTTTTTGGTTTCCCACTTAAAAAATGGATCTTACGCCAGGTTGGCGGTATTTGCAAGCGCAAATTCACAACCGACCTTATGCTCATTCGCCACATCAAGAAGGTAGTGACCAACGGTGACGTTGTTGTTCTTTACCCCGAGGCGAGATATTCTCTTTGCGGTACACCCAGTGAGCTTCACGAGTCCGTGGGACAAATGTGTAAAATGATGAAGGTTCCTGTGGTTGCATTCAAATGCGTGGGTAACCACTTGAAGAGTCCTTTCTGGAACACTAAGGACCGTAAGGTTCCCTATACCGAGGGTCACCTCACTCAGCTCTTTACAGCTGAAGAGCTTAAAGCGGCCTCCATTGAAGAAATTAATGCAAAAATTGCCGAGGCATTTACTTATGACGACTTCGCTTGGCAAAGGGATAACAAGATAAAAATTGACGTTCCTTATCGCGCAGAAGGACTTCAGCGCGTGCTTTATCAGTGCCCCCACTGCAACACCGAATATGAGATGACCAGTAAAGGTGACACGATAAAATGCGAGCACTGTGGTAAGGCTTGGAGAATGACGGAGTACGGAGAGCTTGAGGCACTTGAGGGTGAAACGGAGTTCTCTCACATTCCCGATTGGTACGAGTGGCAAAGAGCAAACGTGCGTGCCGAGGTTCGCGAGGGAAGATACTATTTCGAGTCCGAATGCCACGTTAAATCAATGCCCAACGGCACGAGATTCTATGATATCGGTACCGGCACTATAGTACACGATTTTGACGGTTTCCGCCTCAAAGGTACGGGAAAATACGGTGACTTTGAGATGGAGAGAAAGTCCTCAGGACTTGAAGCGTGCCACATTGAGTATAACTATCTCAATAAATACGGTGATTGTATCGACCTTAACACTCTTGATGATACGTATTATATATATCCCCACGCGGATAAATTTGCGGTTACCAAAATTGCTCTTGCAACCGAGGAGATTTTCAGAGTTATTCAGGAAAAAGCTCCTAAAAAGACAATCAGAAGACCAAAGGCAGCAGCCGAAGAACAATAATAAAAAGACAAGGGATGCTATCCCTTGTCTTTTTGTTTTTTTGTTGCGAAAAATGTTGAAAAGTGTATGTTGTTGTGATATAATGCTCTTGTATTAGTATGACTATTATAGGAGGTCAATATGAAGAGATTATTAGCTATATTATTAGTGCTTGTTATGGTTGCTTCACTTGTTTCTTGTGAGGGACTTGAGGGCTTATTCGGTGACAAGACCACCGATAGTTTTCACTCTACTTCCGAAGCTACAAGACCTAACCATACGAGACCTACTTCCTCCACATCAAGTGATAGTGGAAATGGTGGAAATGATCCCGAAACTGATCACGAGTACACTGATTTTAATAATGCCGAGAAGGAAACCTTTGCAGAGCTTTTAGGCACTACACGTGTTCCGTTTATTCCCAATGATGATTATTACTTTGAGGTATACGAGTATGAATATGAGACCGGTGAAACGGAAATCGGCGTCAACTTCTATACCTATGGCAATACAGAGGAAGAGTTTGAGGATTATCTTGCCTCATTTACTCAGTACACCTTGGTAGAGTCCTACGAGGACGATTACGGAGATACTTGGTACTGCTATGATGCAAAGGATGGCTCCCACCACATCGACCTTTCCTATTATGCAACGGAAGAAGGAGACGTAGTTGACGTATACATCTACGTGCTCTATGAGGGAGACGATGATAACGGTGGAAGTGATGATAACGGTGGAAATGCGGATGACAACACCTCAAATCACACCTATACTGATTTCACAAGCGAAGAAAAATCATTGTTCAATGAGGTAATAGGCGTAGTTATTCCTTTCATTCCGAATGATGAATATTACGTTGAGGAGTATTCAAACGATTACGGCAGCGAAAGAGAGATAGGACTTAATTTCTATGCCTTTGATAATACTGAGGCGGAGTTTGAGACCTATAGAGCAATGTTCGCTGGTTACGATTTTTCCGGAACTGAGGAGGACGAATACGGCGATACCTGGTACTATTATGACTCAGCGGACGGCTCCTACTGTGTTGATATGAGCTTCTATTATTATGAGGGTGCATATGTTGTTGACGTATACGTTTATTATTTGACCGGTTCCTCGTCGGATGATGACGGCAACGGCAGTGGCAGTGGTTCTTCAGATAATGAAGATAACGTGATTACCAACGAGGGAGCAGGTCTCCCCACGGGAACGAACGGCATTTTCAACGTTGATTTTACGGATGCCGAGTACGTTAAGAACGTAACCGATCAGGGCTACTATCTTGACGGATGCCCCACTATAGGATCTCCCGCGGTTCTCGTAATTCCCGTAGAATTCAAGGACGAAAAGGCAAGTGATAAGGGCTACTCAACCGACAAGCTTGTCGAGGCATTTGGCAAGGGCGGAGATACGGATTACTACTCCGTTTATGATTACTATATGATCTCCAGCTACGGACAGCTTGAGCTCGATATCACGGTGCTTGACTATTGGTTCTGCCCCGAGAACAATAGCTCCTATTATTACAGTGCGACCTACGATTATTACGGTGACGAGGTAGCGATAGGTGACCAGCTTGTTCTTGATGAGGCACTTGCTTACCTCGAGGGAAAGATGGATCTTTCTAAGTTCGACTCTGACAACAACGGTGTTATAGATGCGGTAGTTCTCATCAATACACTCGATATCGGTGAAGAGGATTTCTATTGGGCATATAGATATTGGAATATCTATACTGATGACGAGGGCTACTATTATGAGTACGACGGTGTAAGCGCAAACGATTATCTTTGGGCATCATATCAATTCCTCTATGAGACGTATGATGAAGAGGGTAACGTAAGCTACGATGATACAAGCGCGGTAAATACTTATACCTATATTCACGAATTCGCTCATATTCTCGGACTTGATGATTATTATGATACTGCATACGTTGGCGCGCCCCTTGACGGCTGTGATATGATGGACTCAATGCTTGGAGACCACAATGCATTCTCAAAATTCAATCTCGGTTGGATAACCTCAAGCCGTCTTGTTACTACAAATTCAAGTGTAACTCTTTCACTTGAGGATTTCTCCAAGAATGGCGATACTATCATTATCGCAAATAACTGGGATGAAAAGCTCGGTGCATATCAGGAGTATTACATAGTGGTTTATTATACGAATAATGGGCTCAATGCTCCAGACGAGGCAGGATTCTTCTCAAGAGATGGAATTGTGGTATACCACGTGAATGCTTCTCTCTATTCGGAAGAATATGATGGTGAAATGTACTACGATATTTATAATAACAATACCGACATATCCGATCCTAACGGCTACGGAACTGAGGACAATCTCATTGAATTTGTAAAGTCGGGTGAGGACACCTACACCTACGTTGTAGGAAGCACCTTTGTGGGTGTTTATGATGACAACGGTGAAGAGTTGGGATACACCTTTACGGTTGATGCTCTCACAAGCACAACTGCAACTATTACTTTTACAGCGAAATAAAATAAAAGCTCGGTGAAAGCCGAGCTTTTTTCTTATCTTTTCTTGCCAAGCTCCCAAAAGGCGATAGCGCCTGCGGCGCCGACGTTGAGGGAGTCAACGTTATGGAACATTGGAATTTTTACAGTATAATCGCAATCATTAATGGTCTTGGGTGTGAGTCCCGTGCCCTCAGTACCGAGGATTATTGCGAGCTTTTCTTCCTTATGCAATTTCTCGTCATCAATGTCAACGGTATCGTTGCGGAGCGCCATTGCGAGTGTTTTGAATCCGAGATTTTTAAGATCCTGCATTTTTGCGGGCCAATCGGATTTCGTTTCACCAATGCGCGTCCACGGAACCTGGAAAATTGTTCCCATGCTTACTCTTACTGCACGTCGGCAAAGCGGATCGCAGCAGGTGGGGGTAACAAGCACTGCGTCAATGCCAAGGGCGGCTGCCGAGCGAAAGAGTGCGCCGATATTTGTTGAGTCGGTTATCTCCTCGAAGACCGCAATTCTACGCGCGCTTTGGCACAATTCTTCAACACTTGGTAGTGCGGGGCGGCGCATAGCACAAAGTGCACCGCGTGTAAGCTCAAATCCCGTGAGAGAGGTCAAAAGCTCGCGTGAGGCGGTATAAATAGGAGTGTTTTCGGGAAGCTTTGCAATAATGCTCTCAACTGCACCGCTTTTCAAAAGACGCTCGTCGGTCAAGAATGACACGGGAGTGCACCCTGAGTTCATAGCCACTTCAATTACAGTGGGGCTCTCGGCGATAAAAACACCCTTTTCAGGTTCAAGCTTGTTTCTAAGCTGAGAGCCTGTGAGTCGCACATAAACGTCGAGCGCGCTATCGTTAAAATCAGTTATTTCAATAATGTTTGGCATAATGATCCTTTTCTTGTGTTCAAATTTTGATTTATAGGGGAGTTAGATTACTGCGGATTGCCACTTTTTGAAAAAAGTGGCGCAAAAACTTTTTGTCGCGCTTCGCAAACAAATTCCGCG
>CANBDB010000117.1 GCA_947367285.1 uncultured Clostridia bacterium
TCTTGACAAGCACTGCATTTGTGGACACAAAATGCGAATGTGCGGAGAACCCCAGACCCCCGTACTGAAAAATTTACAATAAAAATTTATAGCAAAGGAGTAAAAGCAAAATGAAACAGACAGAGGAAAAAGTAAAAGGCGGGCGCAAGCGCACCCACCTCGTCAAGGTCTATTTGAATGATGCCGAGTATGAAAAGCTGTGCAGAGATGCGGAGATGTTCAAGCGAGATAAGAGCAAATATCTGCGGCTGCTTATCGATTGGATTGAGCCGGTTGCTCCTCCCTCGGTGGAAGTCAAAGAGTTTACAAGAGAGCTTCGTCGCTTGGGCGTGAGTATGAATCAGATCGCAGCGCGGGCAAACACGCTCGGCTTTGTGGATGACCTTGAATACCGCCATTATGCCGACGAGGTGATGAAGGTACTTGGCGCGATCCAACAGGAATACGCCAAGAAAGGAGTGAAGCTAATTGGCAACCACTAAGATTTGGGATGTGAAGGCGCATGTCAGTAAGCTACTTGCATACGTTGCGAACAAAAATAAAACCACGATGGAGTTGGAGGTTAAAAGCGATAATGAAGCCGAGAATCTTGCCGCCGAGATACTCGGATTACCGCCCGAGCATTTCTTACACGAGGAAAAGAAATTCGTCACGGGCATTAACTGCACACCCGAGAACGCCAACGAGGTTATGCTGACGCTCTTGGAAGGAACCTCACCGTCAAACATCCAAGCCTACCACGGATACCAATCATTCAAGCCCAGTGAGGTAACCCCCGACGTCGCACACGCCATCGGTGTTCAACTTGCCAATGAGCTGTGGGGCGAGGACTTTCCCGTGATCGTCGCCACCCATATCGATAAGGGGCACGTACACAATCATTTCTGCCTTTCGGCTTCGGGATTCTCGGGCAAGCGCTATCACGATTGCAACGCCACCTACAAATTGATGCGCGATACCTCTGACCGACTTTGCAGGGAGTACGGCTTATCTGTGATTGAGAATCCAAGCAAGGATAGGCACAAGCATATCGCAGAGGTTCACGCAGAAAAGAAAGGTATCCCCACCATGCGAGATCAGATACGCGCCGATATCGACGCGGCGGCAAAGCAAGAATTTATCATCAAGAACTTTTACAACCGTATGCGAAGCCTTGGCTATACTATTGAGCAACGCGGGAATTTCCTCCGTATCAAGCCTTACGGCTATGACAAATTCTTTCGTTTGGACAAGCTCGGCGCAGGATATACCGAAGAGGATATTGAGGCGAGAATAAGAAACAATGCACGGGCGCATCAATGGACGCCGATCAAGTATTACGAGCCAACCTTGCGGGAGAAACCGAGAGGTCTTTACGCACTCTATCTCCACTACTGTTATCTCCTTGGCGTAATACCAAAGTTTATTCCAAAGAATCCCGAGGCCTATGCCGCTATCAAAGAGGACGTACGCCGCGCCCGTATGTACTCGGAGCAAGCAAAGTTTCTCGGCAAGTATTTCCTTGACACGAAAGATGACCTCATACAACACGCGCTTAAGGTTCGTGCGCAAATGGATGTACTTTATAAGGAGCGGCAGAAGCTCCGCAACAAGATGCGGTGGATGAAGGATCCCGCCGAGATGCAGCCGATACGCGAACAGATCTTTGCTATCTCGGACAAGCTTAAGCCGCTTCGCAAGGAATATGCAATGTGCAAGGATATTTACGACCGCAGTGATGATATTGAAAAGACGGTCGAGCGCGTTGAATTCCCGCAGATTGTTCAGCAAGCAAGAGAGGAGAAAAAGAGTAAGGATGACCGCAAGGACAGATAAAACAAAATCAAAAGGACTTGATATGCCATCTGAAAAAGATAAATATATCGAAGAACGATATGCTGAATATCAAAAGAAGTGGGCAGAAAATCCGCCTCAGCCGCCTGCCCACGTAGCTATTACCGACCGCGAAGAAATACCCGTACACTATAACGTCGCTGCATCAGCCTTTGATTTTGAGGATAAGGAAGGACATACGACCTATGAGGTTTGTGGGCATTTTAAGCCCAACGCGCGAGAAAACCTTCTTCAGAAAATTTGGAGAATGATGAAAGAAGAAAGTTTACAATAAAACTTTCACTTTAGCGTTGTAAAGTGTTGAAATATTTTTCGAGTTGTGTTATAATAAAGACAAGCGATAATACTGTATCGGTTGTCGGAAAGGAGAAAATTTGAACAGACAACTGAATGAAAACAGAATAACGGCTCTCTACTGCCGTCTGTCCCAAGACGATGGGCGCGAGGGAGAGAGCAATAGTATCGTCAACCAAAAAGCATTACTCAATGAATACGCGAGGAAGAACCGTTTCAAAAATCTGAAATTCTTTGTAGATGACGGATATTCGGGAACGACCTTTGACCGCCCTGCTTTTCGTGAAATGGAGAAAATGATTGAGAACGGCGAGATCGGAACGGTCATCGTCAAGGATATGTCTCGTCTTGGCAGAAACTATCTGCAAGTCGGAATGTATACCGACATCGTGTTTCCCGAAAACGACGTAAGGTTTATCGCCATAAACGATAATGTCGATTCCGCAGTGCAGACCGAGTTCGATATGACGCCGATCCGCAACTTCTGCAACGAGCTTTACGCGAGAGATACTGCTAAAAAGATCAAGTCCTCTTTTGCAGTAAAAGGTAATCACGGAGAGCACCTTGCCACAAGACCGCCGTTGGGCTACAAGAAAGATGGGAAAAATCCAAACAAGTGGATAATCGATGAACCTGCCGCAGAAATCATACGGAAGATTTTTAAACTTTGTGTTAGCGGTATGGGACCTCAACAAATTGCGAAGCAATTAGAAGCAGAAAAAATCTTAACGCCTACCGCTTATCTATACCCCCTGTTTGGTGAGCTTGGTGATAGAGATCCTTACCATTGGGATCATAACACTATCGGCAAAATTCTTGAACGGCAAGAGTATGTCGGCAACACGGTCAACTTCAAAACTACCGCTAAAAACTACCGAAGCAAAAAGCGTGTGATGAACGACAAAGATAATCGAAAGACTTTTGAAGATACGCATCCTGCGATTATTGATGCACACACCTTTGAGATCGTTCAAAAAATGCGTCAAAATAAACGTAGGAGAACCGCTACGGGACGCTTTCAGCTTTTTTCGGGCAAACTGTTTTGCGCAGATTGTGGTGCAAAGCTCCATTTTTCAGGTAGCAATACCAATGAAAAGGATGACCATTATACTTGTGCGAACTATCGAAGTAATAAGGGAACGTGTACAGCGCACTATATTCGAAATTCAGTACTCTATGATTTGGTTTTTAAGCATATCAAGAGGATGCTCGTGTATGTGCAACAGTTTGAAGAAACCTTTGTCCGACGGGAAATTGAAAAAGCTGACAAGGAACGTCAAATAACCGTAGAGAGTGCAAAAAAAGAAATTGTAGTATTGAAGCGGAGAGATGAGGAACTTGACAGAATTTTCAAGCGAACCTATGAGGATATGGTGTCGGGCAGAATATCCGAAGCAAGGTTTGACACACTTTCCGCAGGTTATGAAGAAGAACAAGCAAATGTAAAACGTAAAATCATTATGCTTGAAGATCTTGTGGAAAACGGAGAGGCGCAGGTAAAAGATTTGAAACAGCTACTTACCAATGTTCGCCAGTATACCGATCCCGAGGAGCTTACTCCCGAAATGCTAAATGATTTGGTTGACAAAATAGTAGTCCACGCTCCCGATAAAAGCAGTGGGCACAGAACGCAAAAGATTGAAATTTACTACAACGCTGTCGGTATCATTGATTTGCCTACCAATATGGGAAATAATCAAGATACTTCGGCTTCAAAATTAGCCGTATAAATGGAGAAAGTCCGTGTGGCTCGAAAGCCACACGGACTCATAAGAAAAACTTCGTTATCGCTACTTAGCATACCGCAGGTGCGCTTTTTGCTTCCGACACAACAAATGTTACTTTTACACCAACCGGGAGGAGCAAGCCCCTCCCCTACACAAAGGTATTTATGCTAACTCTCGCATCCCTCTGTCGAGGGAGGGGGACCACGAAATGGAGGGAGAGTTTGTTAAAAGTTACATTCACACCAACCGGGCGGATATGGAATCCGCCCCTACGAGAAACAATACTATACTCTCAAACACCGTAGGGGACGGCGCCTCGACGTCCCGTAAAAACCGTTAGCATAAACTAAACAGTGTTCTTCTCATCCGTCACCTATCGGTGCCACCAAGCACTCGCGTCGCATAGTCGTCTTGCTTCGACAATAATTGTCTTGCAACACTCCTTGCTTTGGCTCCTTCGTATCGTAAAAACATCACACTGTGATATTTTTACTTGCTCACCGCTGGAGAAGGCTATCTTACACCGTAGGGGCGCGCATTGCGCGTCCGTATTGAAATTAATGTTAATTTAACATCAAACGGGCGGATATGGAATCCGCCCCTACGGCTATGAATTAACGAAATATACCTTGCAAACCCGTAGGGGGCGACGTCCTCGACGCCCCGTTACAAAAATAAAGTATCTTTTATGTGAAAATATTAGCTTTTGATTATACGAAGCCGTGACGATATTTGGTTATCCATCATTGCGGACCCTCGGGGTAGCGAAGCGGTGCGAGGATCTTAAAAAAACAACACGGTGTGTTGTTTTTCTCCGAGCGTCACCGAACCGCAGTGAGACCGCCTGCCCCTACAACAATGTGCAATTAAAACCGTGACAATACGGCTACACGCAAATAATATTTTACTCTCAAACACCGTAGGGGCGCGCATTGCGCGTCCGTATTGAAATTA
>CANBDB010000118.1 GCA_947367285.1 uncultured Clostridia bacterium
CAGCGTCAGATGTGTATAAGAGACAGAAGTAATTCGTCCTTAAAAATATAAATTCATATTTTATTTTACACTATTTTTATATATTTTTCAATCATAATTTAATAATTTTCTCTCAAATTATTTTATATTTACTTGCATACGTCGAAAAAATATGATAAAATAAACTATAATTATTGTATTTTTACCGCTTTGTCCCACATGGGGGACGGATTGGAGATAAAATGAAAAAAGCTTTAATAATAATCTTGGTATCAATAATCGTCCTTTTGCCAACGATATGTGCCCTTCTGATCTATCTTGTGCCCGACGATATTATACAAACACCCATCAATATTCACGGCGTATTTTCCGACGGAGAGGAGACCTATGAGTTCAATAGAAACAAAAATACGTCCCTCGCTTTATTTTTCAACGATTTGGATGACAACGGAACACTGGGAAACGTGGATCTTAGCAACATAAAATATGACAAAGTGTTCACTGCGGAAATTGATGAGCGAAACACTAAAAAGATCATCACAATCTATGCTTCTCTTTTCGGCCATTCCTACTATTCCGTAGACGGTGGCGAGCTTTACCTCATAAATAGAGCCTATTCCAACACCTTGCTCAACTCCGAGTTTGCAATCGGTCTTTATGAGGATATCTATACACCCGCACTCCTCACCTTTTCAAATGATGCAGTTACTCCTTCATCAACCGACTTTAAATATACATTTAAGGATGGCTCTGCTCATGGCGGAAGAAATAATTCCTCCGTTTCCAAAGTCATCACCTATCGCTCAAGTGTTACTTCCTATTTTAAGTTTTCAATAAAACCTGATATATGTAATCTCAATGCTTACGCAGGTGATAAACTCATCTATAGTGGTGCTCTCTACGATTTTGACGATTCCTCACTTCCAAAAAACTCCCTTGTAAAATTTGAAATTGAGGCAACTTGGGTAAAAAGTGCTATCAACGATTGCTTCGGCACCGCAAACTATAGCTTTTTATTGGACTACACCCCTGCCCCCACATTCACTTTGGCTGATGCTTCCATCGAGGCGGGCGAGCTTATTATAGTTAAGGCGAATAATATTCTTAATCCTGAAAAAATCGTTTGTACCCTTAGCAACGGTGAAAAATGCGAACCGAAATTCTTCGCAAACGGAGATGACTATTACGCACTGATTCCCTTTAGCTCCACCCTTCCAAGTGGCTCTTATAAGCTCACTTTAAATTGTGGAGAAACCACAACAAGCGCGACTATAAACGTAACGGAGCGAACAGTGAGAACCCAGCCCGCTGAAGAGGGTACCTATGATAAACTCACAAAAAGTGCACTTTCCGACAAAGAAAATCTACTTGTAAGTATCGGTAACAAATGCTCTCCCAAGAACTTCGGAGCGCAAAGCTTTATAAATTACGAAAACACCTTCTCCATTCGACTTGGCTACGGTCACGAAAGATATTTCAGTGAGGAAATGTCCGTTATAATGGACGGTGTTGACTACTACGCGGAAGCGGATATGCCCATTCCCGTTATGGGCAACGGCGTAGTCTCTGCTAGCGGTGAAGATACAATTCTTGGTAAGTACGTCGTAGTTGACCATGGATTTGGACTTAAGAGCTGGTATTGCAATATTTCCGAGGCGTTATACTCCGTGGGTGATGAGGTCAAAAAAGGTGATATTATTGCTAAAACAGGCGAATCCAACTTCTACGGTCAGCCCGGATTTTACCTCATAACAACGGTACTTGATACACCCGTATCGCCATACGCAATTTATGAAAATAATTTTGCACTTCCCGCTGAAAAAGAGTAAAATTTTTATAAAAAACCTATTGACAATAAAAAGGTTATATGCTATAATGTGTAAAGTATTTTGCTTTACACATTATTTTTTGGAGCTTTAGTCGATATGTTTGAAAAGGACTTGAAAATTGCATATCTTCTCGACTTCTACGGCGAGGTCCTCACCGAGCGCAAAAAGGAAGTTCTTGATATGTATTATAACGAGGATCTTTCACTTGCGGAAATTGCCGAGCAGATTGGCATTTCACGTCAGGGCGTTCGAGAGCTGATAAAAAAGGCGGAGGATGAGCTTTCCTTCCTTGAGGAAAAGCTTGAACTTGCAGGAAGAATGAGCGCACTTCGTCGCCATACCGATAATATGATCAGTATTGCAGAAAACGAGGAGATTTCCGAGTCTCTTAAAAAAGAAATCGAGGAGATCTCAAAAATAATTAAATAATACGTTCAGGAGGTAACTTATGTTTCAAAGCTTGAGTGATAAGCTCACAAACGCTTTCAAAAAATTCAGAAACAAAGGCAAGCTCACCCCCGAGGATGTTAAAGTTGGCATGAGAGAGATCAAGCTCGCCCTGCTCGAAGCGGACGTAAACTTCAAGGTTGTAAAAAGCTTTGTAAACACAGTGTCCGAGCGCGCGGTAGGCGCTGAAGTGCTTGAATCCCTTCTCCCCGCACAGCAAATCGTTAAAATAGTAAATGAAGAGCTTATAAACCTTATGGGCGGCACTCAGTCCAAGTTGACTATCGCCTCAGCTCCCCCCACTATCATTATGATGGTAGGTCTTCAGGGCGCAGGTAAAACCACCCACGCAGGTAAGCTCGCCGGTCTCTATAAAAAGCAGGGCAAGCATCCGCTTCTCGTTGCTTGTGACGTTTACCGTCCCGCCGCTATTAAGCAGTTGCAAATAGTAGGTGAAAAGCTCGATATTCCCGTCTTTACAATGGGCGATAAGGTATCCCCCGTTGAAATAGCTAAACAAGGCGTTGCGTATGCAAAGCAAAAGGGCTATGATATGGTGTTCATTGATACCGCAGGTCGTCTCCACATTGACGAGGAGCTTATGAACGAGCTCAAGGCGATAAAGTCCGAGACAAAACCCACTGAGATCCTTCTCACAGTGGATGCTATGATCGGTCAGGATGCGGTTAACGTTGCCGAAACGTTTAACGAGTTGCTCGACATTACAGGCGTAGTTCTCACCAAGCTCGACGGTGATACGCGTGGTGGTGCGGCGCTTTCAATTAAGCACGTTACGGGCAAGCCAATCAAATTTATCGGTACGGGCGAAAAGCTTGATACTATTGAACCCTTCCACCCCGAGAGAATGGCATCAAGAATTCTCGGTATGGGCGACGTTCTCTCCCTCATCGAAAAGGCTCAGGAGGCCTACGACGAGAAGAAGAGTGCGGAGCTTGAGCAAAAAATTCGTCAGCAAAAGTTCACACTTGATGACTTCCTTGATCAGTTCCAGCAGCTAAGAAATATGGGCGGAGTTGAGCAAATGCTCGGTATGATGCCCGGCGGCGCAGCTATGAAGGACGTCAAGATCGACGAAAAAGCAATGGCTCATATGGAAGCAATCATTCGCTCTATGACTATGGAAGAGCGAGTAAACCCCGAAATTATAAACTCCTCTCGAAAGATTCGTATCGCAAAAGGAAGCGGCACGAGTGTTGAAGAGGTAAATAAGCTCCTTCGTCAATTCGAGCAAATGAAAAAGATGATGAAGCAGTTCTCCGACCCCAAAAAGTTAAAACGTATGGGATTTGGCGGCGGACGCGGAAGATTTCCGTTCTAAAATCAAAAAATACCGTTAATACGGATTTTTAATAAAACAAAAAAATAATTTAATTTTATTCTTGGAGGAATATTAAAATGGCAGTAAAAATCAGACTTAGAAGAATGGGTCAGAAGAAAGCACCCTTTTACCGTGTAGTTGTTGCAGATAGCCGCTACCCCAGAGACGGTCGTTTCATCGAAGAGATCGGTTACTACAACCCCATCACAGAGCCCGCTGAAATCAAGATCGACGCTGATAAGGCAAAGAAGTGGATCGCTAACGGCGCTCAGCCCACAGAAACAGTTAAATCCTTGCTTAAGAAGAGCAACATCGTTGACTAATTAAAGGCAGGAGATACCGATGACGGATTTGAAGCAAACCTTGACCGATATCGCAAGAGCGATTGTCGACAATCCCGATGAGGTTACCGTTATCCTTACTGAAGATGACCGTAGCATTACCCTTTCCCTCAACGTTGCACCCGAGGATATGGGAATGGTTATCGGTAAAAACGGAAAGATCGCAAAGGCCATCCGCTCCGTAATCAAGGCAGCGAGCGCCGACTGCGGTAAGAAAGTAAACGTAGAAATTAAATAATTCGTTAACTTAAAAAACCCGACTTGACTATAGTCGGGTTTTTTATTATAATAATGTTACAAAAACGAAAGGAGAGAGAAATGGACAATTTAATTTTGAGCTTTACCCCGACGCAACACAAAAAATATCTTGAAATTGCAAGTTCAAATACAGTCCTACTCAATTTTGATATTCCAAGCATTGAAATTAAAGATTTGAGTATCGACAACAGAAGCGCCAAAACCAAAATGATGGGTGCTTGCGAAAAAATTTTCGAATTTTCAAAAAATGACTCTTTTTTTGTGAGATCTCTCTCCCGCGAGCAAATAAAAGCACTCATTCCCGTTTATTATGATGCCGTAAGCAATATAGAGCGAGCACGTGCAGAGCTTAACGGCTCGGCAATAGTCATTTCACAAAAAATAGTTGAAATCGACACCGCCCTCACCCTGCTCCACTCTGAATATAGCGACTTTTTGCCATACAAAGCAGCTCTTGCACAGCGAGAAGAGTTTAAAAACGAAATAATAAATCTCGATAACCAATTTAAATTCGAGATCTCTAACCTTAATCAAAGCAAATCACGCTACGCCCTCGAACTCGAATCAATTTCAAGTATTACGGATATCATTATCCCGGAAT
>CANBDB010000119.1 GCA_947367285.1 uncultured Clostridia bacterium
GGTTTATAGACAAAATAAAAGCTGAACGGATATCCGTTCAGCTTTCTTTATTATTCAGTATAGAATTTATAGATTGTTGTGTTATCGTATTTTTCGTCGGGATTTAATATCACGTTTGTAAAATTCTCGTGATTTATTGAATCAGGCATATGCTGCGTTTCCATGCAAAATGCCATTTGAATTTCTTGAGGTACACCACACTTAAATGGGTACTTTGTATTGGTCAAGAAATTACCTGAGTAAAATTGAACGCACGGTTGAGTTGTATACATTTCCATAACTCGTCCGGATGCCTTATGGATAGCTCTTGCACGAAGTTTTGGAAGCTGGGTTTCTCCGCCAACAAAATTTAAGCAATGGTCATATCCGCCCGCGATAATAAGATCCTGATTATTAATCTTAATATCTCTACCAATAGTTTTGGGTAATCTAAAATCGAATGGAGTGCCCTCAATGCTTCGAATTTCACCCGTTGGAATCAAGGTGTCATCAGTGGGTAAATAAGTATCGGCATCAAGCCAAAGCACGTGGTCATATATCTTTCCTGAACTATAGCCGCCAAGGTTAAAATACGTGTGATTTGTGAGGTTAATGAGAGTTCTCTTGTCCGTATTTGCCTCGTATCTAATGCTCAATGAACCATCATTTGTAAGGCTGTAAGACACTGTTACGGCGAGATATCCGGGATACCCTTCATCTCCGTCCCGAGAAAGCAAGAAAAGCTTTATAGAGGGCTCTACGCCTTCATCAAGGGACAATACTTGCCATATCTTCTTGTCAAAGCCCTCTTTACCTCCGTGGAGATGATTGGGGCCGTTATTAATGTACATATGGTAATCTACGCCGTCAAGCGAAAAGTTACCCTTGCATATACGATTTCCAACTCTACCGATAATTGCTCCTTGATAACCGTCAGCTTCAACGTAGGACTGTAAATCATCATATCCGCAAATTACGTCCGCAACTTCCCCATTTTTGTCGGGTGCGTTTATACTGAGTATCGCAGCACCAAAATTACTGATTACAACACTCATTCCATTTTCGTTTTCTAACGTATATTTATAAATATCACATCCGCGATGCGTACCAAATAATTCTTTTTTTATGCTCATAAATAACCTCCTTAGACTATTGATAACAAATCTGATAAGTTGTGAATTATGAAATCCGCAGTATTATCAGCAATACTTGAATCTTGATAAACGGCCAACCCGTTTTTAATCCAGACCGTTTTCATACCCAGTGCCTTGGCGGGTCTTATATCATTATCAAGACGATCACCGACCATAACGCTGTCCTCTGCGGTACATCCTGCGAGCTCAAGAGCCATTTCAAAGATTTTCTTATCGGGCTTGGCATATCCGATTTCAGCAGATGCAACGATTACGTCAAAACATTGTCGCAAGCCCCACTTTTCTAAGCGTTCTGCAGTTCCAAAATTTTGGTTTGCTATGATACCTAGCTTGTACCCTTTATCACAAAGAGCTGACAATGTGCTATGTGCATCCGAGTATGGAACTTCATCTTCAGAATGCCACGGAGTTTTTACTAGTCCGAAGTACTGGATCGCGGCAGAGTTTCCATCAAGACCTTGACGAGCAAGAGTAATGCGAGCATCGTCAAATTCGTTGAAGCTAATGTTAGTGCCGGCAATCATTTCACGAACACGGTGATCGTATGCTTCAGTTTCATCTACAAGAGTTGAGCCAATATCAAAGAATATCCATTTTATTTGTTCGTTCATATGCATAAGACTACTATTATTTCAAATCATGAATCCAAACAGTGCCTTCTTTATAGTAGAAAAATTCGCTCAAATCATCTTCATTGAATACACGGATCATATCTTTCATATCAAGCGAAAGATTAAGGTTGGTAATATTGTCAATTTCTTCCCACCATACGTTGCCCACATTGGATGATTGCAAGTTCCCCGAAAATTTGTTCGTTTTGTGGAACAACACTACATATCTGCATTCGTTTTCGTACCAATCCTTAATGCCACATAATTGAGGTGATTTAATATTTAATCCGATTTCCTCCTTTACCTCACGAATTACCGCATCAGTAAATGATTCTCCTATTTCAACGTGACCACCTGGAAATGTGATGCCCGGCCAATCCTTCTTTTGTCTATCTATGACAACGACTTTATCATTGTCATATATCATACACATATTTGTAAATTCAACTTTTTCCGTTTTACTCATAAGCACTCCATAAACCAAAACGGCAATTAAATATAAATTGCCGTTTTGTATTTTGATTAATAGTTATATCCGTTAGGATGGTTCTTATGCCAATTCCACGCACTTGAAATGATTTCTTCAAGTGAATCGTGAACGGGCTTCCAGCCAAGCACTCTCTTTGCTTTCTCACTTGAAGCAACGAGCCTTGCGGGGTCACCTGCGCGTCTTGGAGTTTCTACTGCAGGAATAGGATGTCCCGTTACCTTGCGTGCGGTTTCAATAACCTCTCTTACAGAGTATCCAACGCCGTTTCCGAGGTTAAAAATATCACTCGCTCCACCGTTCAAAAGATACTCAACTGCAAGAATATGAGCTTGAGCCAAGTCGGTAACGTGAATGTAGTCACGGATACATGTTCCATCGGGAGTGTCATAATCAGTACCATAAATGGATATTGCTTCTCTCTTGCCATTTGGCACTTGGAGAATAAGCGGAATAAGATGACTCTCGGGATTGTGAGCCTCACCAATATTGCCACACTCGTCAGCACCACAAGCATTGAAATATCTAAGTGAAACAAAATTCATGCCGTGAGCTTCACTCGTCCACTTAAACATCTTTTCCATGGCGAGCTTTGTTTCACCGTATGGATTTGTAGGACAGGTTCTGTCGCTTTCAAGAATCGGAATGTTCTCGGGCTCACCGTAAGTAGCAGCGGTTGATGAGAATACGATCTTCTTTACGTCATTTGCAACCATTGCGTCAAGAAGAATCTTTGTTCCGTAAATGTTGTTTTCGTAATATTTGAGAGGATTTACAACACTTTCACCAACAAGTGAAAACGCCGCAAAATGCACGATTGCATCAATCTTTTCTTTTTTGAAAAGTTCGTCAAGAAAAGCAAAATCGCGGATATCCCCCTCATAAAATCTAGCTTTTTCGGGAATTGCCTTTCTATATCCTGTAACAAGACTATCAACAATAACTACGTCATGTCCTGCTTTAATAAGCTCAAGCGCAGTATGTGAGCCGATATATCCAGCTCCGCCTGTAACTAAAATTGACATGGTATTTCCCTCCTTATTTCCAAAGATGCTCGGGGTAAACTCCCTCTTCGATAAGCTTTTTCATACCTGCAACAACTGCGGGCTTATCCTCAGCGTAGGTTACGCCAAGCCAACAAGCATTTGTATTATATACAACAACGTCGCACGCATCACTCTTGATCATAACGTCAACAACGTCAGTGAGATAAGATTCGTCCTTCATGGGATTCTTGATGTTGTGCAAAAATCTATCAAACTCCGCACTAAGATAAGGGAAAAGATCTGGAGTGAATCCCCAACAGTTCATAGAAACAACTGTTTCAAGGTCAAGTTCAATTTTCTTATCGCCATCAGGATACTGTGCCTTACCGTTTCCAACAGGAACTATCTCCTTTGCCTCAACAATATTTACAAGATGACCTTGCTCATTGATATTGCAAACACCGCGGTTAACAGCTCCGTGCTCAGTAACTGTATTTTTGAGCTTATAACCAGCCATACAGAACTGAGGTTTACCTATATGTCCTTCAACCTTTTTAAGATGTTCGGCGATAATCTCAAATGCTTCTCTACCGTAGAAATCATCGGAGTTGATTACTGCAAAGGGCTCTTTTACAATGTCCACAATACTCATCATTGCCTGAGTAGTGCCCCAGGGTTTTGTACGGTCAGCGGGAGCATTGAACCATTCAGGAACATCCTGCATTCTCTGGAATGCATATTCAACATCAATATACTTATTGATTCTATTGCCAATAGTTTCTTTAAAATCGTTAAGATTTTCTTCTTTAATTATAAATACAACCTTATTAAATCCGGCTTTGATTGCATCATAGATAGAAAAGTCAATGATGAAATCTCCGTCATCATTCATGGGATCGATTTGTTTCATTCCGCCGTATCTGGAACCCATACCGGCAGCAAGGATTACAAGTGTCATATAATGAATCTCCTTTAAAAGTTTATATAATTAATTATATAATATATTGTGTAGTAAATCAAGTCTTTTTTGTATTTTTTTCAAAAGATAGTCCTCAATATTTTGGAGCTATCATTCGTATTAAAACTGAATTCTTGTAATTGAAATCGGTTTGTTAGTATTGGTATCAAGTTCAAAAATTACTCCATTAGCTTGAACAATTCCGTCAGCGACAGTAAAGTATTGGGGTAATTGTTTTGTGAATTTGTTTATGATCGTTTCGATCTTGGTTCCAAGGATGCTGTTTACAGGCCCTGTCATGCCAATATCGGTTATATAAGCACTTCCCTTTGGCAATATTTTTTCATCTGCAGTCTGAACGTGAGTGTGTGTACCGAAGATTATTGCTATTTTTCCGTCAAAGTAATGGGCTAATGCAAGCTTTTCACTTGTTGCTTCCGCGTGTATATCAAGTATAGCGAAATCATATCTGCCTTTCTCGCGCTCAAGAATACGCTCTACTGCCTCGAAAGGGCTGTTGAGGGGATTCATATACATTGCGCCAAGAACGTTGATTATAAGCAATTTAAAGCCATCTACGCTTGTGATACCGTACCCACTGCCGGGAGA
>CANBDB010000120.1 GCA_947367285.1 uncultured Clostridia bacterium
CCACCCCCGAGAACAACACCTATTAAGTCGTCGGCAGCGTCAGATGTGTATAAGAGACAGGTTTTATACATTTTTAAGGAGATTGCTATGTTTGAAAAAGTAAAACAGATTCTTATTGACGAGCTCCAGGTTGAAGAAAACCTCATCACTCTTGATGCTGAGCTCGCTAACGACCTCGGTATCAATTCTATTGAGCTTGCTGACCTCGTTATGATTTGTGAAGATAAGTTCGATATCGAAATCAGCGACGAAAATATCGGTCAGTTCGTTACAATTCGCGACGTTGTTAACTATCTCGAAACACTTTAATAACAGGAAACAATTAAATAAAACGGTCTGTGATGTTTTTTCACAGACCCTTTTACTTTTTTTATTTTCTTTTCTCTTTGAAAAAGCTTGAGAGTAGCTCCCTGCTCTCCTCACCGCAGTCGCCAAGCTCGGCACTGACCTTGTGAAGCAAGGGGTAGGAATTTAAGTTGAGAACACTTCCAAATGCGCCCGCATTTGCATCCTTGAGCGCAAAATATACCTTGCCGATACGCGCGTTGAGTATTGCTCCTGCGCACATGGGACAGGGCTCAAGCGTTACGTACATCTCGCAGTCGGAAAGTCTCCACCTGCAGAGTGTTTCGCTCGCGCGTTCAATGGCAAGTATCTCTGCGTGGGCGGTCGCACTGCAACCAAGCTCCCTCTCGTTATACGCCTCGGCAATTATCTCGCCATCCTTAACTATTACCGCACCAACCGGTACGTCGCCATTGGAATACGCAATTTTTGCGTTTTCAATGGCTATTTTCATAAATTCGTTTTTAATCATAACTGTGTACTCAAGTAAATGTAATATGCCATCGTGGCAAATGAATATATAATGAATAAAATCATCTTAAGTGTGAAAAATCCCGATATCTTTTCCGCCACCGAAAGCGGTGCTACGGGCCCTCCATTCTCGTCGGGCTTCATTGAAATCGGACGGATAAAGCTTCCCTTTTTCAGTATTGAAAGCAAAAATCCAACGAGTGATATTGCCATAAACACCCAAGTTATTATATCAAAGGTGTTTGACACCTTGCTGTACTCCATCGGAGACACTGTCTCGTAAACAATTTGCTCCACCGCGGAGAATGCGTTGTTTACAAAGTGAAGCAGGATCGGGAAGATTATACTCTTGGTTTCAACGTAGATAATACCCAAAAATACTCCTGCCACGAGGGTATAAATGAGCTGTTCGGCATTGGAATGCATAAGTGAGAACAGTATCGCGCTTATCACAACCGCACACGTCTTTCCGTAAACCGTGAGGGATTTACAAATTGCTCCTCGGAACAAAAGCTCCTCGACAACGGGCGGAATTATGGCGACGGAAATAAAGTAAATTACCACTTGATACGGGTGGTCAAGCTCCACACCCCAAAGGTATTCCTGCGAAAAATCGGAGTAGTCCCAAAGGGCATTTACAACAAAATAATTCACATACGCAGCCATGGTTGTAAGTCCAAGTCCTATGCCGAAAAGGAATATGGAATTTAGTGGAGTTGCCCTCTCGCTCTCCTCGGGTTCGTATATCTCGCGCTCTGCATTTTTATTCATTTTATTGAATATCATCACGGGCAACACAAAGCTCAAAAAGTAGGCAACGCACTCTCCCATACGGAATATAAGGTCGATTGACGTGTTATCTCCAAAGAGCTTTACAAGAGAATTTTCAAGTGATGAAAGCAATGCACTCAATGCCAAGAGCAGCGCTTGATTTGCCACCATAACGACGGCAATTCGCCCCATAAGTGATGAATATATTTTTTTGCTTTGCTTGGTCATTTTATACTAACTCAAAGGATAGATAATAGCACATCTGGATAATTACTGCCACAATAAAGGCGATCATTGCGGGAGAGAAAAATCCACTTATTTTTTGCTTTGTGGAAAGAGAAACCACTTCTTCCCCGTTTTCGTCGGGCAACATTTCGGTATAGTGAGCATATTTTTTCTTTTTCTCAAGATATTCGTCATATCTATCACTCGATTTTGCTTCTCTACGCTCGGCATCAAGCTGCTCACGTCTCTTTGCTCTCAAATAAATAAAGCAAACTATTGAAACCACCAAGGAAATCACGAGTCTTACCACCCTTGCGGTGGAATATGCGTCCTCCGACACTCTATACCACAACACTACCTCAATAGCTGCGAAAAGGTTGTTCAAAAAGTGAAGGAGCATTGGCAATTTGATATTCTTGGTTCCAATGTAGAGCCAAGAGCAAAACAAACCGCAAATAAAGGTATGGAATATCCTCTCAAAGCTTGTATGCATGAGAGAAAACAAAATTGAAGTAACAAAAATAGCGGTTTTAGGGCCGTATGGAGCCAAAGCATCACAAAATGTTTTTCTAAATATAAGTTCCTCGAAAATTGCAGGAATAACCGCGATACTGATTATGTAAATTACGATTTGATAGCCATGCTTCATACCGCTGAAGAATTCGTATTGGTCACCAAATCCCGTATACTCGGTAAAAGCTCTGACAATTGTGGAATTTATTGCATACCCAACGAATTGAGCGCAAAGTCCCAGGGCGAACACGGGTAATATCAAATCCTTTGAAAGGATACTTTTGGGGGCGGGTATGCACTTTTCTCTAAATGAATTGCCCTGCATATAATTAAAAATCTTTACGGGAATAAAATATACTACTAAGAATGTAACTACGCACTCCAATACAAGGAATATGATATCAGCAACGATAGTATATCCACCAACTGCGATAGTGAGCCACTTGGAAAAGCTAAATATTCTACCCAAAAAATAAATGAGAATACAACTTACAAGAAGTGTGAGTGCAATTCTATTCATCAAAGAAGAATACTTTGTTGGACTTTGTTTTTTCATAGTTCTTCTCCTATCTCGTAAGAGACAATATTGTCCTTAACGTACACTATTTCGTGGTTGCGGATGTAAAATCTCGGTACGCGCTCGCCTATGGAGCATATTATCTCGTAGTCGATTGTTCCATTGCTTTTTGCAAGCTCGTCGGCAGTGATGCTCTCACCCTTATCCGAGCCGATAACAGTGATGTAATCGCCCTCGCGGACTCCTTTGACGTCGGTAACGTCGAGCATCAGCTGGTCCATACAAACCCTGCCGACGATACTTACTCTTTGTCCGCGAATGAGCATCTCGGTGCCACACGTCGCATTGGAGCGCCAAAAACCGTCCGCATATCCAACGGGGGCGGTGGCGATTTTGGTTTTCTTGTGGGCGGTATAGGTACAGCCGTAGCTAACGGTATCACCCTCGCCTATCTCTTTTATCATTGATATAACACTCTTTAGACTCATAACGGGAGTGAGCTCCTCGCATCCGTGCACCTTGCCCGACGGCGCAAGCCCGTAAAGCACGACGCCCACGCGAACCATATCCATATGGTACTCGGGATAATCAAAGGTGGTTGCACTATTTGCACAGTGCTTGATGTCAAAGCGGATATTTCTCTCCTCAAGAGCAACTATTGCATTTGTAAACCGTTCATATTGAAGGCGGGTGAATTCCCTGCCGTCCGCGCCCTCGTCAGCCACGGCAAAGTGGGTGAATATTCCCTCGGGAACAAGGGAGTCCATTTTACACACCTCGGCAACGGAGTCGAGGATTTTTTCGCTATCGTGGATACAGTCAAAGCCAATGCGACCCATACCCGAGTCAAGCTTGATATGTATTTTTACACTCACGCCATCACTCTTTGCACTTTTTGAGAGCTCCTTGGCGTAGGAGTAGGAAAATACGGTTTGCGAGATATTATTCTCCGCCAAAATGGACGCGCACTCGGTGGGTGTGTAGCCCAAAATGAGAATGGGCGCGCTTATTCCGTTATTTCGGAGCTGCATAGCTTCCTCAATATTGGAAACGGCAAAATAGTCCGCCCCAAGTCTTTCGTAGAGCTTGGAAAGGTACACTGCGCCGTGTCCGTAAGCATTTGCCTTTACCACACAGCAAAGCTTGGTATTATCACTTAACTTGCTTTTTATTATATTAAAATTCTTTTCGGCAGCGTTTACGTCTATCTCTGCCCAAAAGCGCTTTCTCTTTGATATGTATTTATCCTTCACAACGGCTGCATCCTTTACAACGTCTTTATTCATTCATTGTACCACACCTCTCGCAAAAAATCAATAATTTATATAAATATATGGGATAATTTTGTGCTTTTTCGAATTTATTTTGAAAATTTGTTGACTTTTTTTGCGCGCTGTGTTATACTCATTCTTGATATGAAACGCCCTGACGGGAAGGAGTAGTATGGCGCGAGCGCAAAGAGAGCGGACGGTTGGTGAGAGTCCGTGGCAAGCGTTGTGTGAAGTAGTCCCCGAGCGGTCTTTGTGAAACGGCTCTTTGTGTGAGAGAAAGTAGCAAGGAACGGTGTTCCCCGTTACGGAATTTGAGTGCGCTTTTTGTTTTCAAAAAGCGAAATCAGGTGGTACCGCGTTCCCACGTCCTGATATTTAGGACTTGGGATTTTTTGTTTTTACGGTTAGTTTTTCTTCAAAGAGGAAATCCCTCACCAAAGAAATGTTACTTTTATTTGAAAAGCTACCGAAACTTCTTCGTAGATCCCTGCGCAAGCGCAGGTTTTACTCGACTCGCATTGAAATGCTTTCTCGCAAAACTTCGCTGCCGCTCAGGATGACCGCGGGTTGGCGGGGCGTCGAAGGCGCCGTCCCCTACGGTGTGTATGAGTATAACATTGTTTGCCGTAGG
>CANBDB010000121.1 GCA_947367285.1 uncultured Clostridia bacterium
TTCATAACGTGTGCTATATCACCGATAGATTCAACGGAGAAAGTATCAAGCTCCTTTAACTCACGCTTAATCCCCTCAATCAAGTCAAGCTTTGCTTGACGCTCGGAGAGTTCCTCTCTCAGAACCTGCTCCTGTTGTTCAAGCAGTATTGAAATGATATTCTCGGGATTTTTCTCAGCGAACAAAGCAGAAATACTGTTAATGGGAAGTCCGGCTTCACGCAGAAAACAGATAATGTGCATACGCTTCAAGTCGTCCTCTGTATAAAGCCTGCGACCACCCTCGGAAAGCTCGCTCGGCACGAGAATGCCTCGGTCATCGTAATATTGAACCGTTCTCACCGATACGCCACAGAGCTTTGCTATTTCTCCCGTCGTGTATTTTGACATAGCTTATCACCTCCTTGATTCCCATTATACAACATTACGCAGCGTAACAAGCAATACCTCACGCAAGGGGATTTTTTGAAAAATTCTCGACTATTAGTTGTGTTTTCGTGTTTCTCAGTATTTTTAGTATATTATATCACAATTTTATGAAATGCTCAAGAATATAGATAAAATCCCTCGCTCCGTAATGGAACGAGGAATTTTGCTATTTTATAAAGAAAACCACTATGGAACAGATAAATATAAATGCAGCCGTTCCGATACTGAAATAAGCGACCTTGCGGCTATTGTTCCATTGCATATAGCTTTGGCAAAGCATCGTTACACCCATCAAGGGCATAAAGATGTTGATTGCCTGATCCCAAACATCAAATATTTGCAATACCGCTAATACCACGACGGATAGGCTTGCAAGAACTGATATTATGGTAACGACTTTATGTAATAAGGGGGTATCTTTCCAATTTGTTTTCATAATCAAAGCTCCAATCTGAACTTGGTAGGCTTATCCTCACGGCAAACCACCGTCACTTGCTCATTCACGTTCGGCGGAGTGACAACGGATTTAAGCCATTTTTTCTTGACGATCTCGTTTCCGTCCACAGTATATTTCACCGTAACGATATGAGGAAATGTCGCGCCGTCAAGAGCGTGCTTTCTGATGGGCTTGGTATTGACCTTCAACCACCATTGTTTTTTTACAGATAGGATTGTGCCAATCGCTGTGTTTTCCGAAAATGGATTTCCGCTTTTATCAAAAGTATTTTTCAATGCTCGCTCTGTAAGAATAACCGAGAGGATTATTAGTAAAAGCGGAAATACCAACATTGACGCGCCCACATATCCCACGGTTTTAGTGTCTGCCCCAATGAAGCACAGCATAATACCTGCTACGATAGGAATGAGTGCCAAACCACAGATAAGCCATATTTTGCCACAGTAACGGTGTGCAAATTCCCAAGTATCTCTGTTTTTCATTGACCTTGAGGTACGGTATCCGAAAATATAATTGATTTCTTTCGGTGCTTTTTTGAGAAATGCTCGCCCGAACAATATCATTATTATCGGTATGAGCAGATCCATAATGAACATATAAATCCAAAAGCCCATATATTTCTCCTTATTCCACCCTCAACATTCTGTATCCAACACCGATGTGGGTTTGGATATACTGCGGTGAGTCGGGGGCTACTTCGATCTTTTTGCGTAGCGTTGCCATAAAGACACGGAGAGAGGCTACGTTATTTTCCCACGCCGCGCCCCATATCTTTTGTGTGATAAAGGTATGCGTTAAGACCTTCCCGACGTTTGCGGCAAGCAGACACAGTATTTTGTATTCGATAGGGGTTAGATGTAACTCATCCTCTCCGAGATAGGCACAGCCTGCGGCATAGTTGATTCGCAAAGCACCGTTTATAAACACCGAGCTTGCGCCTTCGTTACGGTTCGAGGCTAATCTTCTTTGCGTAACACGAAGCCTTGCCAAGAGTTCCTCTACAGAGAAAGGCTTGGTTAAGTAATCGTCCGCGCCGGCATCAAGGGCATCAATTTTGTCCTTATCCTCACTGCGTGCGCTGATGACGATGATCGGCATATCCGACCACGTGCGTATTCTCTCTATAACCTCAACGCCATCTATATCGGGGAGTCCGAGATCAAGCAGAACGATATCGGGATTATGCGATGAAGCCTCCATAATAGCGTTGTTTCCGTTCTGTGCCGTTATAAATTTGTATTCGTGCGCCTTTAAGGTCGTTGTAATCAGATTGCGAACGGGCGCATCGTCCTCAACTACGAGTATCAAGGGTTTATTCACTAATCTCCACCTCCTCCTTTGGTAATGTAAAGGTAAATACCGCACCGTGCGGCTTGTTATCACTTACTGTAATTTCACCGCCGTGAGCATTTACAATGGATTTGCAGAGCGCAAGTCCAAGACCGAGGCTTCTGCGGCTGTCGGCAATTTTTTCAGCACCTGTGTAGAACATATCGAACACACGGGGCTTTATCTCGTCTGCAATTCCGTGTCCGTTATCCGCTACGGTAATTGCAATTTTATTATCCTTTTCGACTGCCGAGATCTCTATTTCAGATCCGCTTGGCGTATATTTTATCGCATTGTCGATCAGATTGATCAAGACCTGAACGATAAGCCTTGCATCCATCCGTGCAAGCAGTATTCCGTCGTTTTCCTTGACGGTGAGCTTATGCGCGTTTGCGTTTTTCTCAGTGCGTCTGACCGCTTCATCAATAACATCGGACACAAGCTCGGCAGACATCCGTATATCGCTCTTGCCATCTCCCATACGGGATACCGACAGAAGATTTTCCACAAGGCTGATGAGCCATTCGGAATCCTCACGGATATCTGTATAGATCTGTCTGCGCGTTTCGGTGTCGAATACCTCGTCGTTTGCAAGGAGATTGTCTGCGTTGCCTGATATTGAGGTCAAGGGCGTACGAAGGTCGTGGGATATGGTGCGGAGCAGATTTGCGCGTAGCTTCTCTTGCTCTGCAAGGATAGCCGAGGCTTCCTTTTCTCTCGCATTTCTTTCGCTTTCAAGTGCCAAGGCGCATTCTCCGAGGATCGAAAGCAGAATACTGTTTTCAAAGGCATCGACCGTTTTGGTGCTTTGTATTCCGATCGCTCCGTAAACCGTATTGCTTGCGTGTATGGGATAATAGGTGCAAGACTCGGTTTTACAGAGGCTTGTGCCTGTGATGCCTAGCTTTGAAAGGTCATTATCGCGAAGCGCAAAGGCATCAAGCGCTAACAGCTTTTTCGTTTGCGAGGCGGCTATTTCAAATATCTCGTCTGAACTCTTTGCTTTAGCAAGCATTTGGTTGGTATCAAGCAGTATTTTCGTTCTGTAAGCCGTCTGCGCCGATTGCTTGGCGTGGCTTTTCATCCTCGCGGCTATACTACCCGTTACCAATGAAGCGACAAGCATCACGAGAAATGTTACGGGATAGCCCTTGTCATAAGCCATCAGAGAGAACTTAGGTGTGGTAAAGAAGAAATTGAACAGCAGAACGCCTGCGGCAGAGCTGACGACCCAACAAAATCGATTGTCGATCAATGCAGATATAACGAGAACGGCGAGAATATATACCGTAATTACGTTTGCATCGGTGAAGCCCATATAATGCAAGCCAAAGGACAATCCCGATGCGATCGCCAAGATGAGCATACTGATCCCAAAGTCCTTAAGAGTAGACAAGAGTGTTCTCTTGCCAAACATCCGAACCTTTTGCTCCTTCTGCTTGACCGTCATATCGGGAATGATATGTACGTCAAGATTCGGGGCAAGTGCAATAAGCTGATCTGTAAGCGTTTGCTTTTTGAAAAGTCCTTTTTTGGGAGCCGCGCTTCTTCCAAGAACGACCTTGGTGATACCCGACAGCCGTGAGAACTCGGCAATCTGAAATGCAACGTTATCTCCGATGACGGTCGCCACGTTCGCTCCGAGTGACTCGGCATAGCGGATATTATTTGCAAGGCGTGCCTTGTCCGCATCAAGCATAAGCTCCGAGGCAGGTGTTTGTACATACAATGCCGTAAAGCTTGCTCCGAAGGCTTTTGCCATTTTAGCTGCCGTTTCTACGATTCTCGCATTTGTCGGAGCTGAGGAAAGGCACACGAGAATATGCTCTTTCGTATTCGTTTTTTTCATAAGCCCTTCCTCCTTATTCTTGAATTCGATTTCTTATTTCATATGTTTATAAATCAATTGTGGACGATTTCTCTTATTTTGCTTGCATAATCCTCACTATGATTTATGGAAAACTCACCGTGATACCATTTGGGCAGTACGTGCAACAAGCTCTGCGGCAATGCTCTATGAATATCTTCAGCAGATTTTATCATCGAACTGTTTTCTTTTCCACCAACAAATATATGAACCTTTGCGGTGCAGTTCTTTATCGATTCCTTTAGAGAATACAAAGAGTTGGCTTGCATAAAAGCAATCATATCTTTTTTTGATATGGCAGAAGTATCTTTGAAATAACTCTCAAACAAATCGGGTTTAATTTTAAGTGATTTGAATTGAAGTTTGGAAAACCATTTGTGCTTTATCAAGCCATAACAGCTACCAAACGCCGGCTTGATCATAGAATATGTTAGTTTTGACGGTCTGACGAGCGCACTTTCAATTATAGCATATTTACAAATATCATTCCGCTCGGATAGAACCTCCAACAAAATTTGTCCTCCCAAGGATAAACCACCGATCAGTAAAACAGAGCCTCCGCAATGCGTGTCAATAAATTCTATGATCTCCTTAGCATTATCCTCTATTGTGGTAAAAGGTTTATCAC